>PASJ01000013.1 GCA_002711925.1 Pseudobdellovibrionaceae bacterium
AGAAAAAAGATAAAGATCTTTTGTTAAGATTCATTCTTACACTGTCTGACCGACCAATCATAAAATTAAATAAAAAATGCCCAGTAAAAGCAAGTAAAAAGATAAAGAGGGTAAAAAATATTTACTTTAAATTCTATGACTTAAGTCTTTTAGGATATATTTATCAGGGTTTCTATGGCTTTTTCTTTCTTGAGTCGGATTGTTTTTTTTTTCTAAGTTATAAAGATCTTTCATGTAATTAAAATTTTGAGATTTTTTCGGAGCAAAATTTATACTATAAAGATCGACTCTTGCTAAAAAAATTTTGTGATGATTTCACACTGGAATTTTTTTTATTTTTTTCTATTCTCTTTTGTGCCGCTTTTTTCTTTAAGCATAAATTTTTAGCCATTTTCTTAAACCAATCAGATGGTTTCCACTTTATTTTTTTTAAGACCACACAAAAGCTATAATTATTTTTTGTTCAGACAGGGTCTTGTTTCAAGATTATTTTCATAAATATCAAGTATTGACGAAATATTTTTATTTACTCTACTGTTTTTCTTAAACAAAAAATATAATAAATTCGTGAAATGGTAAGGCTCTTCTGTTTATTTAGACGTAAAATATCAAAATAATTAAAAAAATAAAAATTTTTCTTATCTAGACAAGATTAGAATTAATATCTGAAAAAATAAAAAAAAAACTAAAGAATTTTTGATTATATACCGAGTGTACTTATGAATTGTGCAAGGGGTTTAAAAAAAAACGGAAAAAACCTCGATAAAAATTAATAGTTTTAGATAGGTAAGAAAAAATTTAACAACAAGATTTTTTATAAGAAATGAACATAAGGAGATTTATCATGAGAAACTTTTTTCTGACACTTTTAGTTTTTTTCATAAGTTTTAAAACTTATGCAACACATCAATGCACCACAGATGATCATTGTAAAAATGATAAGTATAAACATGGATCATGTACTAGTAATGAGTGTGTATATACTTCAAAAACAATTAATAAATTAGTCTTAGAGAAGATTATTCCAAATAGCGACAGTGAAAAAATTAGTATCAGAGCATTTGTTATCTGGAAATTAGATGCTAGTGCAGCCAGTGGCATTAGTGAAATTAATACTGGAAATGCAAAATTTCTACAAAGGGGTACTACTAATGTTCAAGGAGGTGCTTTAACTATCCAAACGAGTAGTCAGCTTGAAGACGCGCAGGATTCTCCTTATACCTTTACTGATTTTGAAAGAACATTTGATGTGATAGAGCTTGATCAAATATTTCAAATCGCAATTTATACTGATGATGCAAGTTTAAAAGGTTATCGTCTTAGCGGATATTTAGATGATGTATTAAAAGTCACTTCAGAGCTTATTTCTGATGTTGATGAAGGAGATGTCCTTATTTTTCAACAAATAGCTGTGATAGATCAAGAGCCAGATTTTTACGGTGATGATGAGAATCTAGAAAGTAATCCTTATGATCTTTCAAAACCTCACTTTAAATATGCTACTAATGCAAAACATTATAGTTGGGAGCATATTGGATGTACAGATTCAGGTTTAGAATCTGGTGATGGAGCGCATAAACCACAAAACTTTAATCCAAACGCAACATATGATGATGGTACATGTGAAAGTTATTGTGGAGATAATGTCGTTCAAGCATCTGAAACTTGTGATATGGGTGAGCTAGTTCTCAATGAAGGTTCTTCTTGTGATGCAGCTTGTCAAGAAACTGTAGATTGTCACGGAATTAGTGGAGGTGATGCTTTTATTGATTCTTGTGGGGAGTGTGTTGGAGGACTTACTGGAAAGGATCCTTGTGATAAAGGTTGTGATATCTCAACAGGAGAAGGTTGTACGTGTGAGGTTATTAATTCTGAAACTGGAGCGACCCTTGAATGGGGCGTTTTAAACTGTGATGAAATTTGTATAACTGACCCGAGTCAGTTTGATACATCTTCTTGTGATGCTGATGATGATGGTGTAATCGATCGTCTCGATAATTGCCCTGATAAATATAACCCCGATCAAAAAAATACAGATCATGAAAAAGAAGAAGAATCAGGTATTTCTGGCGATAACTTTGGTGATGTCTGTGATGATGATGATGATAATGATGGTTGTGATGATGAAATTGATGACATGCCATTATCATGGGATGATGATTATGATGGTGATGAAGTACCTGATGATTGCGATCTTGATGATGATAACGACGGTTCACTCGGTTTAGATGAGTTAAATGATATAAATGATTCAAATGAAAATAATCGATATGTATGCTCTGATGACGATGATGATGGCTGTGATGACTGTACAAGTGGTCACTATGATCCTAAAAATGATGGAGATGACCTTGATGAAGACGGACTCTGTGATTTGGGAGATCCTGATATTGACGGTGATGGTTGTTCTAATCATGAAGATCAATTTGAAACAGTTGCAAGTTCAGATACAGATGGAGATGGTTATGCAGATGATTGTGATGATGATGACGATGGTGATGGTACTGATGACTCAGAAGAACTAGAATGTCAAACCAGTCCTTCGGATGCAGAAGAAAGTCCTTTTGATATTGATGGAGACGGACTGTGCAATCTTAAAGATAATGATGACGATGGTGATGGTATAAAAGATACTGAAGATAATTGTCCTCTTACATCTAATGCTGGTCAAAATGATACAGATGATGATGGTGTTGGAGATGCATGTGTAGATGATTATGACGGTGATGAAATTTTAAATGAGGATGATAATTGTCCCCTTGTTTCAAACCCTCATCAAAAAGATGTTGATAGTGACGGTGAAGGAGACAAATGTGATGAAGATATGGATAATGATGAATGTTTAAACTCTGATGATAAACACCCAAAACATAAAAGTTCTGATTTAGATGAAGATGGGTATGCAGATGATTGTGACCCAGATATAGATGGTGATGGAGTTTTAAATGATGATGACAATGATATAAGAGATCGTTTTGTTTGCTCAGATATTGATCTTGATTTGTGTGATGATTGCTCAAGTGGCTCCTATAATTTGACTAACGATGGAGAAGACTTTGATGGTGATAATTTCTGTGATTTTGGTGACCACGACGATGATAACGACCATATTCTTGATAGAAACGATGATTGTCTCACAGCTGATAATCATTTAAGCGCTGATTATGACAGTGATGGTTGTGATGACTTTGATGAAGACAAAGATGATGATAATGACGGTATTTCAGATCATGATGACTTTTGCGATCCAGATCGAAACAATGGAAAACATGACCTTGATCTTGGTGAAGATCAATCTAAGAAAGACTGGACTTCCAATGAACGAAATGATGTTGATCGAGATGGTTGTTATGATAGAACGGAAGACGATAATAAAGATAATGATTGCGCACCAGACCATGGTGAAGATGGTATAAAAGGCAGAGAAGATGATGATTTAGATCCTTTTGATGCAAGTGTAGGTCCTCTACATGATTATGATTGTGATGGTTATTTACATGGAGAAGGAAGTGGTTTTGATTGTGACGATACGGTTCCTTTCGATGGAACAAATCCAACGGCAGGTGAAAGACCAAGATTTGATGCAGATTGTGATGATAACCTTCAGACTCTTTGCGGCGAAATTTCAGATCATAGAAAAGTAGGTCCTGAGGGAGTAGAAATAACTTGTGATACTCATATTTTAGAAGGTGGTGTTTTAACTATAGCTCCAGGCACTAAGGTAAATGTGCATGGGGGAGCTGGTCTTATTGTTCATAGAGGAGCCAAAATTTTTGCTGATGGTACAATAGATAAGCCTATCACATTTGATTTAATCCAAGAAGATCTCAAGCCAAAAAGCCACGAAGAAGGTCATGGCGAAGAAGATGATAAAAAATTAGATTTTTGGAAAGGTATAAAAATAAATGGACGAGCTCCTGTTTCGCATCATCATGGAGATGATCATAAACATGAGCATATTCATGATCACACAGGTCAGTTTACCTACACTCATGACCATGGTGTAGAAGGTCTTCATAGGCATATCTCTGATCCTTCACATTCTGATGATAATACAGAACATGTTCACTCTCATGAGCATGGTGAGTATAATGCTTTCCATAAACATACTAAGCATGATCATAGTAATCTAGTGGATGAGGAACCAGATCATGACCACGATGAATCCAATGGCCACAAGCACTTATTAGCTGATCATAAACATCCTGACCATGAACATTCTGGTCTAGGTCATATACATGAAATCCTTGATTATGGTCCCCAAAATGGGCATCTTGATTCAGGTAAACACTCTAATTCAGGTTCTTTAAGTTTTGTTAGAATTTATGGTGCAGGTAGCAATAAAACTAGTGCACTTGATTTAAGAGCTGTCGGTCATGGTACTCATATCGTAAATGTTGAAATTGGAAAAACGAATGGACCAGGTCTTAGTTTGTACGGTGGAAACGTTGATTTCAGAAATATTTCTCTATTAGATATTGGTGGAGACTCTTTAAGCTTCTTTGATGGTTACCAAGGAAGAGGTCAACAAATTTTCATAAAAAGAGACGATAAGCCTGGACTTTGCATAAGATCAAATTCTTTTGGCGATGAAGAGTTGAGAACCCACCCTCACTTGTCTAACGTCACATGTTTAATGGGAGAGAACAGTCATGAAAGTGAGATGATTCGTTTTGAAGGAAACTCTGCAGGAGATCTTAGAAACATCGTTCTACATAAAGATGGAGATAAAATACATCGTGCTATTTTTGTTGAGCATCATGATCACCCTGTACACCACCACCAAGAAGTCCATGGTTCAAAAGAGTCTGACTATCCTCATTACCTCCATATTAGTAGCAATCTTCTTGCACATGGAGTAAAGGAAGGGCATCATTTTGAAAAACCCTCTGAAAAAGAGAATAAAGAAGGAGAGGAAGATGACCTTAGCGTAGATGAGGAAGAAAAGTGTCACAAGAAACATCATGATCCTTCACTTACTAACTGGATTCCAGCTGCTGACCATGATAAAACAGAAGATAGCTGTCCCGAAGAAGATAAGGAAATAAAAGAAGAAGATTCCCTTGATGATGATATGAAGTCTAAACATCATGTCTATAAAGATGGTAATGTTGGTCACGGTAGTGGTGAGCATTTTCATGTTCTTCCCGATTTAAGAGGGCCAGCTTATACTCATGTTGATCCAGTGAAACATGATGGATTTTTTAGGCAAAGAAACTATACGGGTGCTTTTGGAACTCTAAATTGGCTTGCAGGCTGGTCACATCTTTATCCTGAAAAAGCTGATGCCCAAAGTGATCACGAGCACGGACATGGACATGGACATGGAAATCATCATGACGAAACAAAAGATAGTAAAAAACATGATGTTAGTATACTTCACGTTATCTCTACAATTAATCTTATCTTAGACAAAGAACATGTTCCTCCGTTCGAGTTTAAGGCAGATGCAAACGATGATGGGTTTTTGAATATCTTTGATGTCTTGACAGCAATAAGAATTATACTTGGTCATGAATCATAAAAAATAAGTATTTCGAAGTGACAAAAAAGCAGCCTACTTTTTAAAAGAAGGTTGCTTTTTTATTTTGGGTGTTTATCTCTTCTTTTTTTTATTGATAGTTTAAGTTGATTGATTTTTTTGAAAATTCTTTGCTGAAAAAAAAAAACAATGTAAAGTATTTTTATAGATTCAATTTTTTGCTTAATTTTTTAAAAAAAAGAGACTGAAATGACACCAGGAAAAGATGAAAAAAAAGAAGTTTTATTGATTGGAGGCTCAGGGTTTATAGGCAATGCTCTCGGGGAAAAACTCAGTCGTAAAGGATGGTCTATTCGTCTGTTGACGAGAAATCAAACAAAATTTCAAACAGCTTATCCTTGTCACTCTTATCGCTGGGATGGTTTTTCTATACCAGAAGATGCGGTGCGTGGTGTTTCTGCAATAGTAAATCTTGCTGGTGAGTCAATTGCAGAAGGGCGCTGGTCACAAAAAAGAAAAAAACAAATACTTGATTCTAGGGTACATACCACTAAAGCGATGGTAGATGTTATCAAAAAATACGATCTGAAGTTAGATGCCGTTATTCAATCTTCGGCAGTTGGTTTTTACGGTATGGAAGATCAAAACAAAATTTGTGATGAAAGTTCTCGAGCTGGTCAAGACTTTCTTTCTTCCGTTTGTCAAAAGTGGGAGGCAGAGTTAAAGGGGTTGAATGATTCTCATCGTCTTTGTGTTGCTCGAATAGGTCTTGTTCTAGACTGGCAAGGAGGGGCGTTAGAGAAGCTGTGGGATATCTATGTGAGTGGAGTGGGTTGTACTTTATCTGATGGTAAGCAGTGGATGAATTGGATTCACATGGATGATCTTGTAAATTTTTATGTGCAAGCCCTCGAAAATAAAAAATATCAAGGAGTTTATAACTTAGTTGCGCCGGAAAACCTTAGTAATAAAGATTTTCATAGAACTTTGTGTCGTGTCACTCCAAGTTTTGCAAAGCTTTTCGCTCCGAGCTTTAGTGTAAAGCTTCTTTTAGGTGGTAAGGGGGATTTAGTTTTAAAAGGGCCTCATGTTAAACCAAAAAGATTAGAGGAAAGTCCTTTTGAATTTGAATTTAAGACTTTAGGTGAGTGCTTAGAAGATCTTATGAGAGAAAGAATAAAACACCATGCTCACTACCTTAAAGTGAAACAATGGGTCCCCGCTCCTTTAGAGGATGTCTGGAGTTTTGTTTCAGAAGCCAAAAATCTTGAAAAAATTACACCTGATTTTTTACATTTTAGAATAAAATCAATGTCTACTGATAAAATTTCAAAAGGATCATTAATTGATTACTCTTTGAAGTTACACGGAATTCCAATAACGTGGAGAAGTGAAATATCTTCTTGGGAGCCTCGCTCCTTGTTTGTTGATCAGCAGCTTAAAGGACCTTATAGCTTATGGCACCATAGACATCTTTTCACACCTTTGGCTGGTGGAACATTAATTGAAGATAGGGTGGAGTACAAACTTCCTCTTTATCCATTTGGTCAAGTGGGTTTGTTTTTGGTCAATAAAGACTTAAGAGAAATTTTTAGATACAGAAAAGTCATGACAGCAAAGTTTTTGTCTTAAAGTATCAAACTGTTTAAACTTAAGTGAAATCTTAGAGTTTAAAAAAGAACCAAAAAAAACTATTCATTAGGGGCCAAATTTTTTTGAATTTAGGGTTTATGTAGGACTTTAAGCACAGGCGGATTCCGTCTTCTTCTTTAAAAAATTCCAATTCAACCGGGCGAATAAATCTAAAGCTAAGGACATATGATCCGTAAAGGTAGTAAAGTCCTCTGTAACTATCGTTTATTTCACCGATCACTCCTGGTAAGTGTAAGAAGGGTCCGTGGTGAATATTCAGCTCGTTAGTTTCAAAAGTTCCGTTTTGATTGATGTTGTTAAACTCAACGCGAAAAGGAGGTATTTGCCCCTCTACAAAAGTCTCTCTTTTTTGAAGCTTAATCCAACTTTTTGTCAGTTTTTGTTTCTTTATCTTTATTTTTTTCTCGAAGGTACTTATGATCATATGTGCTGGACATTTTGATTGTATTTCCATAAAATGCTCACTTATTTGGGAAAAAAGTATAAGTTTATACAAAAAATCTTATTATGACAACTGATCAGGTGAAAATAATATATGAATGAATTGATAACCATTGAAATATTTTCGTGTCTTATGATGACTGGTGTTATTTGGATTGTACAGTTGGTTCACTACCCAAGTTTTGCTTATGTAGCGCAAGATAAATTTACAGACTTTGAGGTATTTCACCAAAAAAGAATTTCTTTAGTTGTTCTTCCTCTCATGTTGACCGAGTTTATTTCTCATTTTTGTTTATACCTAATGAAACCATACCCTATCTTTTCTCTTGAATCATTATCGACGTTTTCTTTACTTGGCATTTGGTTTGTAACTTTTTTCATGTGTGTACCATGTCATAGTAAACTATGTCAGATGTACGATAAAAATCTTCTAAGGAAACTTATCTACTACAACTGGTTAAGAACTTTTTTTTGGTCAGTAAGAAGTTTTTTATTTTTCTTTACTCAAATCAATTAGCTGCGGTTGTTAAGGTTTTATTTCACTTCTTGGTAAATTTTTTACTCCAAGCTCAACTGCCAAAAAAATCAAAGCGCCCAAAAAAAGTATTGCAAATAAGCCAAGTGGTTGGGTTTTGCTCAATGTGTGATTGAGCCATAAGGTGAAAGTCAGAAAAATTGTGGAATAAGCAGACAGCTTACTTGGATTTTTTAGACAAACTGCCATAAAAATAGGGACAAAGAAAAGCACAACAAAAAGCTCGTATGCAAAAATGATAACAGGAATGATTTGATCAAAGTAGTTTGCTATCACAATTGCCGATAAGCCAAAAAGAAAAGAAAATATTTTAGCAAAAATTATCTTTGATCTTTTTTCATGGGGCATAAGGTCCATGTGAACATTGAGGCTGATGGCACAAATCAGTGAATCAGCTGTAGATAAGATCGCAAACAAGATACCCACAGCAAATAAGTTTGTAAGTTCTAGGCTTGTCTCTTTTTCAAGCACGTGAAGGATAAGACAAGTGTTATTATCAAAGTAAAGACCTTTGATTCTAGCAATGATACCTAAAGCCACCGGCACAAAACTGACCACTAAGATTAAAATACCAGCAATTAAAGATGCCACCGAGAACTTTAAAGGATTTTGCGCTGCAGCACATCTTTGTCCCATGTCTTGACCAATGATAGTAAAAAAAATGGGTAGCAAAAAGCCTTTATCACTCAAAAGGTTCGAGAAAGAAAAAGGGGGTATAAGTATCTTCGTTTGTTCCGCAAGGCTCAAGGCTTCTTTAAAGGGTGTTTCAATATTGAAGATAACCACGACTGTTAAAATAAGAATGTAAGTGATCTGAAGAATTTCTGTTTTTACGATAGCTGAAAAACCTCCAAAGCTCGTGTAGGCTAAAAATAAAAAGGCTAACGCAAAAAGCATCCAAGGGTTGTTTAGGCCCAAGAAGGTGCAAAATTTTTTTGTCGAGACTCCAATAGCAATTAAAATAAAAAACAACGTTACAACCGATGCGGCAGCTGACAGTTTGTGAAGAACTGAGGACTTGTACTTGATGGAAAATATTTCAGGTATAGTCTTTACATTTAAAGCTCTGATTTTATGCCCAACTCCAAGGCATAAGACTAGAAGGCCGGTTGCAATCCCAAAAGAGTAAGAAAAACCGTTCCAGCCATATTCAAAGGCAAGTTCTGTGGTGCCAACAATAGCTCCTCCTCCCACTTGGGTTGCTAAAAGGGTTAAGACAAGTGTACTGATACCCAAGCGCTTTCCGGCTAGATGATGGTCTTCTTGGTTTTTATTCTTTTTGGCATAAAATAAGCTGATACCAAGACAAATCAATAAGGTTAAAAAAACGATGAGAAGTTTGATATTTTCACTGTCAAACATCTTTACTGAACCTTTTCTTGCAAACGATTTTTCACGAGCTCGATGGCTTCGTTGATAGGAAGTCTGGTTTGTTTTGTTGTGTCTCTGTCTCGAATCGTTATGCTTTCATCGCTCAGTGTTTCATTATCTACTGTGAGACAATAGGGAGTTCCTATCTCATCATGTTTGGCGTAGCGTTTACCAATGGATGAAACATCGTCGTAGCGGACCAAGATACCTTCTTTTTTGAAAGCTTCAGTAATCATTTGACATTTTTCTGGTTGCCCGTCTTTTTTTACTAGGGGCAAAACAGCAGCTTTGATGGGTGCAAGTTTTGGGTGAAGTTTTAATACGACTCGTGTTTTCTCTTGTCCTTTTGCGTCAACTTGCTTGTCTTTTGTGTAAGCGTCGACAAGGGTGCTTAAAAGAACCCTCGTTAGACCTGCTGCAGGTTCTATGACGTATGGTACGTAACGATAACCATTTTTACCACTTTGGGGATTTTTTTTGTTTGGATCAAAATAACTTATTTTAGCTCCTGAGGCTTCAGCGTGTTTTTTAAGATCATAATCTGTTCGTGATGCAATGCCTTCCAACTCGTCCCATCCCCACGGGAATTTATACTCTACATCAAAACACTGGTCAGAATAGTGGGCCAACTCATCGGCATCGTGGGCTCTGAGACGAAAATGTTCGGGGTGATTTGAAAATTTTTGGTGCCACTTAAGACGTTGCTCGGTCCAATAGCTCATCCATTCTTTTTGTGTTCCTGGCTCACAGAAAAACTCCATCTCCATCTGTTCGAATTCGCACGACCGGAATATAAAATGTTCAATGGTCACTTCATTGCGAAAAGATTTTCCTATTTGAGCGATGCCAAACGGTATTTTTGCCGATGTGGTTTGTTGAATGTTAAGAAACTGGACAAACATAGCTTGTGCCGTTTCAGGACGCAAATATACGGCTGAACGATCTGCTGCTTGGTTTAGTTGTTTGATAAAGTCTGTTTTTGAAAGGCCTTTATCATAGTTTTTTTCTATAAAGTCGTGGATGGGGTCTGTTGGTCCAAGGTTTGTTTGAAACATGCCGCGAAACTGTCTGACATCACTCAGGTGTGGTGAGTTACAGTTTGGGCAAACCACTCCGAGAGAGGAAACGTTTGCAAGTTGTTTTTTCTTTTTCGCGTCAAGAAACTCAACCTCAGTGCCTACAGGTATTTTGGGAGCTTTATCAGGGCGAAAGCGTTCTTTACAATCAAGACAATCCACCAAAGGGTCTGTAAAACTATCGAGGTGCCCCGATGCTTTCCAGACTTTAGGGTGCATGATTATAGAAGCATCGATACCGTAAATATCGTCCCTTTCATACACCATAGATTTCCACCATTCTTGGGCAATATTTCTTTTGAGCTCGACACCCAAATGACCATAATCGTAGCTTGATTTTAGCCCACCATATATTTCGCTGCTTTGAAACACAAATCCGCGGCGTTTACATAAAGATACGATTTCATTCATTTGATCGTTTGGGTTCATTTTTTCCTCTTCTATACTTTATTATTGGTAAAGGTATTTAAGTATCTAAACATTTTAATAAAAGATTTTTCTTATTTTGCTTGTATGACTTAAAGTTTCTTTTAATCTTGAGCGTTTCTTGTCTGCCTTAAAACAAAAGCTCCCGAAGGCTCTTCCATCAAGTTTTAAAGGTCTCAGTTAAAAGCTAAAGGTAACATTTGTCAGGTAAAGAATAAATGATAAATTTATCCCAGACAATTATAACAACTTTTTTGCTTGAAGACTTTGGTTTAATCTCAACCGTGTTGTGAAAAAAAATCAGTTATATTAGTCTCTTGAGGCAAAAAAACAATACTAAAATTTTTCTTATGGTAAAAAAGACTAGAGGGAGGAAAGAAAAGAAAGCTTTTTTTTTGGGGTTGAGATCAAAAGAAAGAAGGTTTGTTCTATAACAAAAAACAGCAAAGGAAGGTAAGTTAAGGTGTGTAGATTAAAAGTGATACTTGTTTTTTTTCTATGTTTTTTTTCTTCCTTATCCAATTTATTTGCAGATGATTTGGTCGATAAAAATTTTCTTTTACAAGTTTTAGACCAGCTTAAGAAGAAGAAAAATTTTGATGATAACCTTCAAAATTTGAAGGAAGAACAAAAAAAATTTTGGTCTCAGATTTCACCATACTCATACGACGATCTTTTCAAGTCCAATGAAGGGTCAGAAAACACTGTTTTTCCCTATAATTTCTTGTACCAAAGAGGGCGTTTTTTAACCCATGAGGATGAATCAAAATCACGTCTTTCAAGGTGTTACAAGGTTTTCGTTAATAAGAAAAATCAAATGACTAAAGTGTCCTATGGAGGGATGCGCACGTCCACTCCTCGTTCTTATAAAAAGCAACCTGGCTGGACTTTTTCTTATTGTGTCGGTGAGGACGTAGAAAGTGATGATGAGTCGGTCTTGTATTTTTTTCATGGTGCCGTAGGTTCTATCCAAAATTGGGTGAACCGTCGAGCTCTTGCAACTTTGCGTCATATCTGGAGAAAACAAAGTAAGCTGCCAAAGTGGGTCTCCATTTCTTTAGGTCGTTTAAGTCTTGCTGCTGATCGTGGTAATGAAGAAAAAATACTTGAAACTATCATTCCTTACGTAGAAAACGAACTTGGTCCTTTGTCATCTAAACCTATTAAGAAAAGGTATGGTCTTGGTGTCTCTTTGGGTGGGGCAAATCTTACGCATCTTTTACTTAAAAAACAAAATTTTTTCCACTCTGCAGCTTTAATCTGTCCAGCTATTTCTGTTGTTGAACATGCAAGCTCCAACAAAGAAATTGCCCGTTATCTTGAAAGAACTAAAGCATATGGTTTACTTATCAAAACCGTTCTTCACCTTCTTCCACCAAGCTTTAAAGACAAAAACTATTACAGATCTGTGGATCCATTGATTCTTGGTCAAACACTTTTTGGACCTCAAACCGCATCCCTTTATGTACAAACAAGCAGTCGAGATGAATTTGGTTTTCAAGAAGGCGGAAAACTTTTAGCCATGCTTGCTCGAGGTCGAGGAGTCGATGTCAGTTATGACGAGCTTGAAGGTAGTCACTGTGTGGTTGATCCAAAGCGTATTGTTAGCTTTTTCCATAAGAAACCTTCATCTCGCATGTAAACTTGGTTTTTTTCTTTGGGAGCCTTTGGCACTCCTGGTTGATTAATTTCAAGTTTTTTATTTTTCTTCTTCCCGTGACCTTAACTTAAAAATGTGTCAAAGTGATTTATCTTTTCTTTTTTTTCTTTCTTTCAGCTTGAAAGGTTTTTTGTCTTATGCAAAGAAAATTTGCGTTTTATGCTTTTTTTGTTCTTTTATTAGCTTTGTTGTCGTCATATTTTTTGCTGGATTTTTTTGCTTTTGATCCCAAAAAAAATATTACTTTTAGGTACTTGGAAGATCTTGGTGAGCAACACATCAGCATAGACGATTACCGGCAAGTTATAGGAAATCACCAAGCTTGTTTTGAGCATGTCAGACGTAAAAATTTGACCAGCTACTATGAACGAAAGTTTTCTTCTACTTCCAGCATAAGTCGCGAAATCATAGACCAAGAAGTTGAAAAAGATTTACGCGATGGAAGACTAAGTATGTTCAAGCGTTTTCGCTCTACCAAAAATATAACGACTATGTATCATCGCAATAAGCTTGTTGGTCTCTACAATTGTTTGCCAGAAAATGAGGTAACAAACGATTCGGTGATGATTTATAATGTATGCTTAAATAAGGATTTTCGAGGTAAAGGGCTTGGAAAAGTTTTGATGAAAAATGCCATATCCCACTGCCAAGCAAAAGAGGTTGGAAGAAAATTAAGCCTACTTGTCTACGATGATGATCATCTGGCAATAAATCTCTACAAAAAATTAGGTTTCGACTTTGAAGAGCCCGACGAGGATTTTCCAGATGAGTTTTACTACTTTAACAAATCACTGATGGTCTACAGTGGAAAGACCCAAGACTAAGGCTTTTCATGCATCAAAAGAAAAAAAAAGTACATATTATTACAAATATTCAAGGCACTTACGATTTTAAGCTCGTACCATAGATTATACACTTGTAATTTTTCAGCCATCTATGTTACATTGGGATATCATTACCGGATTTGTTCATACGTACCGGTTTTTGGCAGGATTCCTGCTGAGCTTGTCTTTGCAAGAAATATTTTGCTTGAGATCAAAGTATTTTTTGAAAAGTGGACGAAAATCGCTGGTGATGATTTTAACCAAATTTTTTTGCTTTGCTGGTGTTTTTTTTCAATAGGCTGATGAGGTTACGGTAATAAACGTAAGAACTCTCATCCTTATGTAAAAAGATAAAAGTAAGAAAAAATCTTTGGTAGCCCAAGGATCTTCTCGTCATTTTTAGGCTCGGGAAAAAAGGGTGGACAACAAAGAGTTTAGAAAAGTTAGCGATTTTATTATTTTAGTTTGAACACACATAAGAAACTACTGAAGGTTTATTATGAAAGAAAAACCAATTGTTTGTCTAATCGACGAAGATGAAAACGTATTGTTGGGCTGGAGTAAGGCTTTAGGAAACGATGCTACTTTGATGTATTTTCAAGATCATCTGGAGCTATTTAACCAAGCAACTCGTGAAGAAGGTTTGATCAATACTTTTTCTTGTATCATCATCGGTCGCTACTTTAAGCATATTAATCTGGACATCGTAACCAGTAATGTCACCGATACTTTAAGAGCTACGGGTGCAGGTCCCGTGTTTTTGAACTGGCAAGGCTACATCACAAAAGAAGAGGTCAATGCCCGTTTTGACGGTAAACTTTTCCATCGTTACGGTGTAAAATGGCAAACACTACGATTAAGAATTCAAAAGTTCGACAAAACACAAAAGACCAACCGTAAGTTGTCCCTTGGGGATGGGCACCCGAGTTTTCTTGAAAGTCGTTTAAGACAGCAAGGGATCAGCAAGCCAGAAAAATGCAGTGAGCTTTTAAAATTAATGGCCCGTCGTGCATCAGGGACCCATAAA
>PASJ01000014.1 GCA_002711925.1 Pseudobdellovibrionaceae bacterium
AGTTTCTCGGACAAATACAACAATGAAGTCATGTTTACAAACACACCTCATCTAGATATCACGACGGGTGCATCGAATGATCTGAAACAAGCGAATACTATTGCCCGCAGATATGTGTCGGTGTTTGGAATGGGACGAAACATTGCCTTGTATGACGGGACCAGCAACGCCCAACCTTTCCTAGGACGCGAATTGGCAACAAATGGAGATAAATTGAGCGAATACTCCAAACAAGAGATTGACCAAGAAATCGAAGACCTCGTTCAATGGGCGTACCAACGGTCCGTGGAAATTCTCAAGGCGAATAAGGACGATTTCTTCTTTTTGACTCGCAAACTCAAGGAAAATCGCGACTTGTATGTAGATGATTTCGAAGAAATGGACATTCGATTTTAAAATCATTTATGAAGTCAACTTAGATAAATCTTATCTTATATATATAACATCGTTCCATGGGTAAAAAATCCAATGACATTTTCACGCCACGAAAAAAGAGCAAAGACAAGAAACACAAATATGGTCCCTATTCCTCTAAACATGTGCGTGAAAAAGAGCGTTTGAAAGAGAAAACTCAATCCAGAGATAAAAATTGAAATATTCATCCTATAATACACAACGTTACAAGTAACAACATTATGTATTCCAGTGCATCCCTTTCCTCCATGAACTACAGTAGAACCTGGAATCATTGTATCACCATTCCGGAAAAGAGCACTCAAGACACTTATAAACTCCATGCGACTGGTGACGCCGACCTCAATGGACGAAAATATGTTGCTTTACCAGCATCGATGGTAATCACACCCGAAGTCAAGCGCGCATACAATATCATGTAAATCGTACAATTCATCATTCATATAATCATAAAAATAAAATTGATTTCACTTTTATTTTTATTGAAATACTTATCACTCGTCATGCAGATTCCTACTGAACTCGTCGAGAAAATTTACTATGACTACATTCCACTTTATATGACAAAACTAGGTCCTATTCACGCTGAATTACTGGACACCCGTGGTATCTTCCTCCGACTCACGAATCATCTATTTGATTTTCATGTGGATTATGAATACGCGGAGCGATTACCAGATTTGGTCTACGATAGCGAGTGGGACTACTAAAGCATTCATCTAATCGTTCACGATTCCTGTGAGCATCATTGTAACCATTGTATATTAATTGTTGCACGTCCATGTTATAAATACGATTCATGTCATTGATTTTTGTATTTTTCCAAGAATCAGGACAAAGAATAAAGTCGGGATGAATTTTGTCTCGTTTTCGATAAGGCAATCGAAACGCACCGCCATCGAGACATTTTTTATTACGATAATTATAGAAAAAATCACCATTGGATACGAACGGTAAATGAGAACTCGCAATACAAGATTCGACGACATCATCCAAATTCTCAAAATCTTTGATAATATGCTTTCTTAAAAGAGGAAACCAATTTGGTTTCACGGAGACACATATGTGCAAACGAGACAATTGAAAATCATTCATCTCAAAGTTTGTTACAATCCGTTTCTTCATTGTCCTCTCTAAATCATAGAGGTCATTATAGGAAAACTGACCCAATTCTTGTATTTGTTGCATGAACATCTCTTCCTTTTTACATGATAAATATAACGCATTCCATGCACCCGCGCTGGCGCCATAATATTGCCAATTGCTTAAATCATAATGATCTCGAATATACTTGGAAATACCAACCATATAGAATCCTTTAAGTCCACCCGGTTTTAATACCATTGTTTTTAACGCACTACATGTAATAAGGATATAACATAAAAGAATATATCGAATCATACTATGTTATATGAGGTGATTATATTTCATAGATTATGGACCTAGTTTTTTTTGTTTTTTTTGCCCGTTTTTCTTTTTCCTTTCTTTCCTTTCTTTCCCTTCTTTGCGGTCGAACCCTTTTTTACGTACCCAAATTTACCTTTTTTTGCATAATACCCATGTTTTTCAAGACGTTTTTCTTTCTTGGCTGTTAAATGTTTTTTCTTGGACACAATTGCTCCATGTTTGTTTTTTAACAAATCTTTTTTAATCAATCCACCGCTTGTTTTTTTTGCGGTTCCATGAAAGACTTCTGCGCGCGAACCAAACGTTTTTTTAGGACCCATACTTATATATTAGTATAAGAAAAAAGTTTTAGGACCCAATGGAAAAAGAATAACCATTGATATCTGAAATACCCACAAAGAAATTTCCACTACTATCTTGTATACAGGTATTATCAATCAAAATTGCGTAAGTGGTTCCTACACTTAGGTTTTCATACGGCGTAATGGTTAATGTATTTGTTCCCATTCCCGAAAGGGCATTGGAAATATCCGTTTGTTCACTAATATTAATTGCATCAAATACATTATTGTTGGTGACATTTTGTATATTTATATTACCAATTGTTCCTAAAAAGATAGGTTCGTTGAACGTAATCGATATGGTCGTATCAAATGATACATCTGTTTGATTTATGACTGGGTCCGTCGATACGATTTTAGGACGCGGATCAAACGCACTATGAAAATAAAAGGTGTTCAAACTAGAATCCGTAAAGTTATACAATATATTACTTAAATCTACAATCGAATTTATATCCACAATAAGACGATAAAAGGTTTCATATTCCATATTTGTATTATAAATCAATAAATCATTTCCAGAACTTTCAACGGACGTATAATTGGAAAAAAATGCATTGGATGTATCATAAAACTGAATATTATAAGACGGTAAAAACATAACCGGTTCATTAAATATAAGACGAATTGGGTCACTTGGATTCAAGGAAATATCCGTATTTGTAACGGTCTCGTAATAAGGAACAGAATTAAAGATATATTTACCATCCGAAACACTAACCAGATTATCTTGATTTTTAAGTAAAGATTGACCTTCCGTAGCGCTATAGATGAGTCTATTTTCACCTCCCATGTATCCATGATAATAACAATAATAACTAACACTTCCAAAATCTTCGGATACATTTACGAGGATGGAATCATAGTAAAAGGAATATTCCACTTGATTTATGGTTCTATACAAGAAACTCATGTGTCCTTTCATGCTAGAATGATTTCCGCACTGATAATAAGAATTTTCATCATCATCATTACTAGTAATAATCGTAATGGAATCAGACGAACCAACCAATGATTCGGATACTTGAGTACCTTTATTATAATAAATACGAAATGGATGTAGTTCAGATATACCATTCGCTATAAATTGATAAGTCCTTCCTCTCATGAATTTAAATCCACCATTTATAATATCAAGGACTATATCATTTTCATCGCTAAACGTATAATAAGGAGAAGAAAATTGTCCTCCTGATACTTTTATTTGAATCATTGTAGTATCAATCACATCATAACCTATTCCTGAAATATCATCATTCAATATGGCAATAGGATGACTTTCTGGAATATTTGTAAATGTATAATTCCCTGTTTCCACACTAATTTTATTCATAGTGATAATGTTGCTTTCAAATGTAATTGCTAATAATTTCGGATCATGAAGTATTTCAGTTTTAAAACTTACAATCGTTAGACTTGATAGTGTATTCATATATATATTTTTAAAAAGACCATCGTCTACAATCAATGTATAACTCATATCAAATAATAGACGTTCATCAATATCGAATCCGGTATAAAAGGTGATTGTTTTTGTCCCTGACCCAGTTATCGTATTTCCACTCAAGGATTTATAAACATTATTCATGTAATCTACAAAATGATATTGTTTGGAACTATCTATGTTTACGATTTCAGTGACTTCTAAAACAATCTGAGATATACTTGCACTAACAATATCGCCATTAGATGGTATGGTCGCGCTTATATCTGGTATTGTATCCGCATTTTCATTTGGTAAAATATTAATTCGATTAAACATAAAATCACTATTATTTGTAGAACGGTAATAATAGTAACGTTGCATGGGAATATTTGGTGTCCATACAATGGTTTCATTATCCGTATTTAGGTTATTTGTAATCAATTGCCGATTTGTCAAAAGGATTTCATAAGTATATATTCCAAATGTAAATCGTTTATTAGAATATTGAAATCCAAAATGAATAACATCTCCTAAAAAGAAGGTCAATGGTGGATTTGGTTCTTCACTGTCAATCAATCCATTACGATCATATCCTTGAAAATAATAACTTGTTACATTTGAACTATATGGTAAATTCAAAGTTTCTATATTTATGGTAAGATAAAAATCTCGCCCTCCTTCCGAGATTAAATTGGTTGTTTGAGGATACATATTAAAAGAACCATTGTTTGGAATCGCATACCCAATATTAGAAGAAGGATGATAAATGAGTTTTTTTTTTCCATTGTAAAATCCATTCAAGGTATAATAACTCAATTGTCCAAAATCACTAGAAATATATAAATTAATGTTTCCATAAAAAAAAGAATACTCAAACCCATCTGGTCCGGTTGCTTTTATTTCATAAGGAATATAACCGTCATAACGAATCCGATCTTCTATACCATGATTTAAAAATGCCATGGCATGTGTTTCTGGAATATCCATGATGACATAATTACCAATATTGAATCCATATTTATAAACATTGTCACTCGTATCTTCGGATAAGTAGATTTTATTTGTAGTACTATCAAATCGAAAAGGCATATAACTGTCTACATTTATAATACCATACGAACCACTATTATCAAAATATTCCGTTTCATGAGAAGAAGGTGATGCTATACTATCTTTGTCACTGATCCATGAACCAGAATAATCACATATATCCGTATATTGAAGAAGATTGTATCCTCCTGCATAACCATAATAATAATCATAGATTGTCATTTTACCAAAATCACCATAAATACGTACGATAATGGTTCCATAATAAAAATCATAGGGTTGATTATCTGGACCAAACCGTCTTTTTTTAAAGGTACTTGTACCAAAATAGGTAAAATAATCGGTTTTTCCTTTATTGATAAAAGCGATTGGATTTGTTTCAGGAACACCTTGAAAAATATATTGACCATTGTACATACCATATACTTTGTTTTCATCATATGAATAAGTTGATGTATTATTATTGAATGTCATATAAGGAACATTATCTATCATATCAAAAGCATATTTTGTTTGGGGATATAAACATTCAATGGTTCCTTGTTCAATCGATTGATAGGTACTACGAACTCCCGCATTTTCAGTACATGTACTTGAAAAAATAAGTAAAGATTCCATAAAATTATATCCATATTTAAAGGAATACAATGCACATGTATCAAAATCCCCAATCACATCTATAAATACATCTCCGTAGTAAAAATTATATGAACCATCCATCGACGTATCGTTAGGGTCTTCACTAAGTCCTTGAATGGTATACACCGACTTATTTTGTTCATTTCCAAATACTTGAATTAAATTTTCTTTTCCTTTATTGATGATCGTAAACGGATTTGTAGAATCCATGATTTTTAAACGATAGGTACCATAATACATGCCATATTGTTTTCGTATTGTATATCGGTCCAGTAAAATATTTCCTTGAAACACAAAATCATCTCCTTCGATAATATATTTTGGACCTTTTTTTTCCGTGACTCGTACTTCTGATTTTTCGACTAAACATTCTATAATGGGTTTTTCTAGAACTTCAACAGGTAATTCATTTTTGGGCGCTTTATAGGATAAATTCAAAGTAAGAAATTTATAAATATATGGAAACACAACAAACGAGGACCTATCATTATCTAATTTATTATAAATATATACACTATAGTAATTTACATAAGAAGGAACCGTATATACTAGGTATGCATTTGGTGTTCCAGGGGTTCCAATAAATTCAAGACCATCCACGTCGCTATATCTATATTGTTCTCTCGTAAATGAGAGTTGATATCCTAGATTTGTTTCATGTTGTAGATCAAATACATATTTTTTTTCAGGAACCAATAGATATTTTTGTTTCATATTTGTAATGACAAAATTAGTTACAAATCCAACTCGCGCCATTTTACAATAAAATATAAATTCCGGATTTTCAAGCAACTGATTATTTCTTTCTTCTTCGGTGATTTGCGTTTGTTCTTCTGGAACTTCATAAATACCCAATGTAATTTGATTGTTTATGGTTAAATTATTTAAAATATCTTGATACATCACCGTGACTTTTTCTTTTATAGTTGTATTTAAATTGGTTGAACGTAATACTTTGTTTAAATATTCCTCGTATAATGTTTTTCCAAGAGTCAACAATAAATTTTTATTGTTTTGTGGGTTGAGTTGAATGATTTTTTCAATAATATGCAAGGTAGTTGAATTATTATAAGTCAAAGATTTTCTTAGTCGTATCATACGGGATTGAAGCATTTTTGCAGATTCCGTATTTCGTTGATGTGATGAAAACGGTAAAAAAGACATCTTATATATTCATTTGAATAAAAAAATTGATTAAGAAAGTATTATTATATAATTATACAATATCATTATCATGACTCAAACAGGTGAACAACTTAGTGAAAAATATCAGAAAAAAACGGACAAGGAACATATATTGGATAATCCAGATACGTATATTGGTTCTATTGAAAATGTGGAACAAACCATGTATGTGTATCAAGGCAACGAGACGAGTCATTCTTTCATTGAAAAATCCATGATGTACAATCCTGGATTATTCAAGTTATTTGATGAAGGTATTGTCAACTGTCGCGACCACTACATTCGTATGAAACAACAACCTAACGGGGAACAAGTGACTCAAATTCATGTAGAAATCAAGGAGAATCAAATTACACTCATCAATAATGGAAATGGTATTGATGTGGAAAAACATCCTGAATATGATATTTGGATTCCTGAAATGATCTTTGGTCATTTACGCACATCCACTAATTATAATAAAAATGAAAAAAAAATCACGGGAGGAAAGAATGGATTTGGATTTAAATTAGTACTCATTTGGTCCACATATGGAAAAATAGAAACGATTGATCATAATCGCGGTTTGAAATACATACAAGAATTTGAAAAGAATCTAGATATCATTCATAAACCAAAAATAACCAAAAACAAATCCAAACCTTATACTAGTGTCACGTTCAAACCCGACTATCAACGTTTGGGTCTCCAAGGACTCACTGCGGATATGTTGTCTTTGTTTCAACGCCGAGTCTATGACATTGCGGGTATTACTCCCAAGGACGTCAAGGTGAAAATGAATCAACAATCTCTCAAGGTCAATGATTTCAAGCACTATGTACAACTCTACTTGAATGAAGAAGACAAAAAACAGACCTTGTATGAAGTGGGGGGTGAGCGATGGAGCATTGCAATATCTCTTCATCACGAGTATAAGCAAGTGTCTTTTGTAAATGGAATTTGTACCAGCAAGGGAGGAAAACACGTAGAATATGTGGTGAATCAAATCACTAAAAAGATGGTTCAATATATTTTACAGAAGAAAAAAGTCACCGTGAAACCCGCAATCATCAAGGAACAGTTGTTTGTGTTTGTCAATTGTGTCATTGAAAATCCTAGTTTTGATAGTCAAACCAAAGATTATTTGAATACAAGTGTCACAAAATTTGGTTCCACGTATGAAGTGAGCGCTTCCTTCATTGATAAACTCGCCAAAATGGGTATCATGAACACATCGTGCGCCTTGAGCGAAATCAAAGACAAGAAAAATGCAAAGAAAACGGACGGAAACAAGAACAAAAATATTCGCGGTATTCCCAAGTTAGTAGATGCAAATTACGCTGGAACACCCAAGTCCAACCAAACCATGTTGATTTTGTGTGAAGGAGACTCCGCAAAAGCAGGTATTTTGTCAGGATTGTCCAATGAAGACCGCAATGTGATTGGGGTGTATCCCATGCGGGGTAAACTGTTTAACGTTCGCGGGGAAACCCAGAAGCGAATCAATGAAAGTAAAGAAATCAATGAAATCAAGAAAATCATGGGTCTTGAATCTGGAAAAGTGTATGAAAACGTGAATGACCTCCGTTATGGAAGAATCATCTTCATGACCGATCAAGATTTAGACGGAAGTCACATCAAGGGATTGTGTATTAACTTCATTGCGTATTTATGGCCATCGTTGTTGAAAATACCTGGATTCATTGGATTCATGAATACACCCATTTTAAAAGCAACAAAAATAAATCAAACCCTTCAGTTTTATACCCAAGGGGATTACGATGCATGGAAAGAAGTGAATGAAAATGGCAAGGGATATAAAATCAAGTATTACAAGGGATTGGGAACGAGTACGTCCAAAGAATTCAAGGAATACTTCAAAGAAAAGCGCGTAGTATCCTTTGTAGAAGCCCAAGATGATGGCACTCTTATTGATAAGGTCTTTAATAAAACCAAAGCAGACGAGCGAAAGCAATGGTTGGTGCAATATGACCGAAAACGTTATTTAGATGTGACAAATCAGAATATATCATATCATGATTTCATAGACAATGAATTGATTCACTTTTCAAAATACGACTGCGATCGTTCCATTCCCAATGTGATGGATGGATTGAAAATATCTCAGCGCAAGATCTTGTTTAGCGCTTTCAAAAAGAACTTGAATCAAGAAATCAAGGTGGCGCAATTTAGTGGATACGTATCGGAGCAGTCGGGGTATCACCACGGCGAGGCAAGTTTAAATGGCGCCATTGTGAATATGGCGCAAGATTTTGTGGGTTCAAACAACATTCACTTGTTGATGCCCAATGGGCAATTTGGTACACGTCTTCAAGGAGGAAAAGATAGTGCATCGGAAAGGTATATTTATACGAAACTAAATGCGTTGACGCGCCAGATCTTCCGTAAAGAAGATGATGACGTGTTGGAGTATTTAGATGACGATGGATTGAGTGTGGAACCCATCTATTATGTACCAATCATCCCTATGATTTTGGTAAATGGTGCTCTTGGTATTGGTACAGGATTTGCAACGAATATTCCATGTTATAATCCTAAACAACTTATTCATAGTATTAAACAAAAAATCCAAGATCATGAACTAAAAATGAGTTACGAAGATTCAACGATTCTTCCTTATTATGAGGGATTTAAGGGAGTCATTACAAAAATAGATGAACATAAGTATGCAACAAATGGGTGTTATCATGTACAAGGGAAATCCACGTTGGTGATTACCGAATTACCAATCGGTATGTGGAATGAAAATTATGTGAATTTTCTAGAAAAATGTTTGGATGAAAAAAAATGGAATATAAAGGATTATCGAGATCTTTCGACGGACAAAGTAATACATATGGAAATTCTATTTTCATCTTCGGTTGCATTGAATGACCATAAAGTACTTGAAAAGATTGTAAAGCAATTGAAACTAACCACCACACTGAGTACAAGTAATATGTATTTATTCAACAAAAAGGAAACGTTGACAAAATACGAAAATGTAAATGCGATTTTAAATGATTTTATTGAAACACGATTGGAATATTATACTATACGAAAAAAGAATCAAATTAAGAATCTTGAGAATCTTCTTGTTTTATATTCCAACAAGTATCGATTTATTTCAGAAATACTAAATGATATTCTGGACCTTCGAAAGAAAAAAAGTAGCGTGATTGAAACCATGTTAACGGAGAAAAAGTATGATCGTTTGGAACATAAAGGAGGATATCACTATTTGATAAAGATGCCTATGGATATGGTAAATGAAGAAAATGTAGAAAAACTAAAACAAGACGTGGATACTACAAAAGAAGTACTAGAAGAATTGCGCCAAAAGAACATTATAGATATCTATTATCAAGAATTGTGTGAATTAGAAAAAACGATTTAATTCCACGGTTTTGTCCACGGATATATGAATGGGATTATCCATAGGTGTTGCCAATGTAGAAATATCTTCTTTATATTTTATATACGATATTAATTCACTATATACTTTAGGTATACAATAGTCTAATACCATATCATTCAACGTTTGTATTTGGTTCTTAATATTATGATCTTGATGAACAGAATGCTGCAAAAAAATAGAACGCATGATTATTTTTAATTGGTCATAGTCTTGTTTATCAATAATATACTTGTTATTTGTTTTCTTATAAATTTCCGCACGAATGGCATTTTGAATGATATCTATATTTTCAAGGGAAAAGTAAGTACGACTTAATAAAGTGGGTGTAAACATATATTGTGTTGCATTATAGTAATTTGTTCTTTCGTTTTTGGGTATCATATCTTGAAGAAAGAAGGCAGTTCCGTTTTCATCCTTATTTAAACGAACACGTCCATTTTCATTACAAGGAACTTTAAATGTTTTATCTATAACATAATCTGTTATTTCATTCATTTTTATTATATACAATATATATAATATTTTTATACCCATGAACTTTTATAAATTAATTAGTTTAATTGCCTTGGTTATTTTAATTATATGTTTATCAAGTGTTGGAGCAGCGTTACATTATACGAATCAAAAGGTCGTTTTCCCACCTAACATTTCTAAATGCCCTGATACTTATGTTTTTGATAGTTCTAATAACTATTGCGAGAATTCGAATGAATTGATTATAAATGATGATTGTAAAACGCAGAACTTTGATGAGGATAAATACAAACAACCCGGAAGTGGTCCAAACAGTGGATACTGTGCAAAAAAGAAATGGGCTCAAGGTTGTCAAGTGAATTGGGATGGACTCACCAACAATAGAAGTATATGTTATACAACAAATGAATAATCATACAAAGAATTTAAAAATCTATGATATATACCTATATATGATAGATTATGATACATATATCAATAAAGATAATTCATTATATGTATATGGTAAAACAAAAACGGGCAAAACAATGTCCATATTGAATCATGTAAAAGAAAATGAATATCATTATACTTATACAACGATACAACAAATCAAAAATGAATATGAATTTTACACATTATTAGAATCTCAAAATGTATATAATATGTTTTATAAAAAAAAAACCAAAGATAATAAAAAGAAAATCATTATCATTGACAATATCGATTTTTTGCAAACAATAGATAAAAAAATATTAAACACCATTATTAAATGTATCAAATACGAAAAAGAGAAATACCCCAAACATTTTTTTATATTTATAGGAACAAATCTTTATGACAAAAAAATAGTAGAATTAATGGAATATGTGAACCATACTCACGAAATGAAATCATTGACATCCATTGATTACAATAAAGTCGTAAAAGACATGGTAAAAGATTATTTAACCACTTCAAACCATAAGGTACACGGAATGAACGATAAAAATATTATATCCTTGTGTTATCATGAAAATATTATTTATCATATTGATAATGATAGTCATTATTACGAATCCTTTTTAGAACATTTTTGTGAAGGAGATTATTTTGATCGTTTATCCTTTCAAAAACAATTATGGCAATTCAATGAAATGACCTTTTTTCTAAAAGTGATTTTAAATTATATAAACTATCAAAAAAAAAGCAGGTCCACTATGATTGAAACCATTGATTTTACAAAAATATTAACAAAATTTAGTAATGAATATTCAAATTTAAATTTCATCATTCAAATGTGTCATAAAATAAATTGTCAAAAAGAAGAACTATACAATGGATTTAAAGAAAACAAACCATTGATGTATTCCTATTCAGCGCAAGAAAGAAAACGTATTATGAAACTGATGACGTAGTTTCTTGTAATTTTTGTAACAATGTTTTCATTTCTTGATTTTGTTCCATTACTTCTTTGAGTTTGGATTTTAAGAATATACATTCTTTTGTCTTATGGTCCATATAAACTCGTACTTCTTTTACCGTTAATTGTTTTGGTTTATTGTTTTCATCTGTTACCATAATACCAGATGGACGATTGTCTTGAGCGCTTTGTCTTTCTTCATCTCTCCTTTTGATTTCATTTAATACTTTTGGTTTATTTTCAACTTTTCCTTCTTCATACGTCTTTAACAACTCGTTGATATCGCTGTGATAAAATTTCATCATTTCTGGGTCTTTAATAAAATGCTTTACTTTTAACGCGGATTCTGTGCAAAATTTATTTGAATTATTGATAAGTCTTTTTTTGTCAAAGGTATTTTGTTCATGAGATACAACTAAAATGGTTTTATAGGGGTCAAATTGAATAAATGGTACCGTATAATTTTTAAGAAAATGTTTTTCTTCTGCTAAAATGGCACTATCTTCATACGATGTTTCATTTAACAATTTTCGTTTGAATGCAAATGTCCCGGCAGTGGCGTGATTTGGTCCATAAGGACCGAATTTATACATCTTATCCAATGTATTAAACCATAAATAGAGTTCACTTGAACCACCACAAAGAACTTTTTTATCGGAACACAATTTTTTTACACTATGACTAACCCGTTCTGGTGGATAATAATCATCATCGTCCATATAAACAAGAATATCTTCAGTTTGTTTAAAGGTACATTGTTTATGCATATAATTTCTTTTTTTTCCCAAATCCATTTTTTCTTTTTCATAAAAATAACGAATACATATGCCTTTTAAAGATTCTTTACATTCGTCACTTTCAATAATGTCTCGAATACAATCGGTTCCGTCGTCAACAATAATCCATTCCATTTTTTCTCGAGGATAATCTTGTTTTGATATGCAATAAATCAATCCTTTTAAAAAGGGACGACGATTAAACGTGGGTGTACAAATGGATACATTGGGT
Source organism: Pseudobdellovibrionaceae bacterium (assembly GCA_002711925.1). Lineage (GTDB taxonomy): Bacteria > Bdellovibrionota_B > Oligoflexia > Oligoflexales > Bog-1112. The sequence goes on from PASJ01000014.1 coordinate 12,723, forward strand.
AAAATCGTTTTGGGTCCCTTTTTTTGATTTGATTTATGATTTTTTTTCCCCATTTCTTATATTATAAATAAATCATGTATTTATATTTATTTATAATGAATTAAGTATCGTCTATATTACATTTATTTGACACTAATGTTTGTTTTATAAAATCCCTGAATAAATCAAGTAACATAATAACAACCAATGTTCCTACTGTAATGCCTCTTAGTTTTTGGTCCATATATTTTATAATTTCCGAAATAATGATACCATAGAGTAAGATACGAATTACTATTTTGTAATTCGCGATATTACATATTAGTGTATTCAAATAATTCAGATAATCTATGGTAACTGATTTCGTGAAAGAAAAAGACATGGATAAACTGACAAATGTAGGAATCATGAATAAAATAATCATAATCGGAAGAAATATCAGCGTTGCACCAAATTTTAAAAAGGAAGTAAGCAATGAAAAATCAAAGAATGATTTATCCGTAAAAGACTCTGATCTCTCACAGGAAGATAAGCAGAGACTGCTTGAAATAGAGATGGAGATGGAGAGCCTTGAA
>PASJ01000015.1 GCA_002711925.1 Pseudobdellovibrionaceae bacterium
CTTAAATGAAATTATAATTAGGCTTTTTTTCAAAATTGTGACTTGTTTCAATAAATCGAACAGTACCTGTTTCTGACCTCATAACTAAAGAGTGAGTCCTTGCTCCTCCACCAAAAAATTTAACCCCTTTGAGGAGTGAACCATCGGTCACTCCTGTTGCACAAAACATGACATTCCCTGCAGCTAAATCATCAATAGAGTAGTTGCGGTTTAAATCTTTGATTCCCATTAAAAGAGCCCTTGACCTAGAATCTTCATTATGAAACACAAGCCGGCCACAAAAATCTCCACCAATACATTTTAAAGCAGCAGCGGATATAACTCCCTCTGGAGCACCTCCAACACCCATAAGAATATCAACTCCTGATTGCTCCATAGCTGTTGCAATAGCAGCTTGAACATCACCATCACCTATCAACCAGATTCTTGCCCCCAGTTCTCTGATCTCTGATATAATTTTTTCATGCCGAGGCCTATCTAAAACAACAACAGTTAAGTCTTTTATGGAACATCTCTTGGCTTCCGCAACATTATGTAAATTTTGGGCTACTGTATTTTGAAGACTCACAGCTCCAACTGCTTTTGGGCCAACTGCAATCTTTTCCATATAGACGTCCGGAGCATGAAGAAAATTACCCTCTTCTGCAATAGCGATAACACTTAGTGCATTCATTCCACCACTGGCACATATACTTGTTCCTTCTAATGGGTCAAGAGCCAAATCAAGCTTTTTCGAACCCGAACAAAGTCCTTTACCAACTTTTTCTCCAATATAAAGCATAGGAGCCTTATCTCTTTCGCCCTCGCCTATTTTAACTACTCCATGAAAATCTATAGTATCAAAAGCTTTTCTCATTGCTTCTACGGCAGCGCGATCAGCCGAATTCTTTTCACCTCGCCCCATCCACCTTGCTGAAGCTAAAGCGGCAGCCTCACTCACTCTAACAAATTCTAGAGCAAAATTTCGATTCATAGGTTTTCCCCACTCTTATGTAAAATGAAATCTTGATTTAGATTCTATCTTGATTAGAAACTAGCAGTAACAGCAAAAAAAAACCATTAAAATGAATATACTTGAACTTGTAAAAATCCAATTTTACCAATAAAAAAATTATGAAAGAAAAAGAGCTTGAAAATCATTGAAAAAAAAATCCCTTTATTTTATGGCTCAATATATATATATATCAAGATCTAGTTCGTTTAATATTGTTTTATTAAGCTTGCGTTTGGCAAGAGAAATGGTATTAAGAATCATATTGTCAAATGCTGTACACTACTTAAGTCTAAGTTTACTGTGGTATTGTTTTTCAGGGGGATATTTATATGCGTTTTTCAGAAGTTTGCCTCGAGTCATTCGGCTACCATCTGCCAGATGATGCTATTTCTTCTGATCAAATTGAAAAACAGTTATTTCCCCTATACCAAAAAATCGGTTGTGAACAAGGTCAGTTAGAAAAAATGACAGGAATCAGTGAGCGGAAAATCTGGCCAACAGGAACGCTTCCATCAAGTGTAGCAACAGTAGCTGGGAAAAAAGCACTCGAGAATTCATCACTTAAACCCTCTGAAATAGACCTTATTGTATTTACTGGTGTGTGCCGAGACTCGTTAGAGCCATCAACAGCTAACGTCATACACCATAACCTAGAATTGTCACCGCACTGCCTAACCTTCGATATTTCGAATGCATGCATTGGCTTTTTAAATGGCGTTCTTGTTGCTTCAAATATGATTGAAAGTGGCCAAATCAATAGCGCTATGATTATGACAGGTGAAAACGCAGGCCCTTTATATGAGTATACTATTCCAAAACTTCTAGAAGAAAATAATGCGAATGCCTTTAGAAAAAGTTTAGCGAGCTTAACTCTTGGGTCTGGAGCTACAGCTTTTCTTCTCTCACGTAAAAAGCAATTCAACACAAAACCCCTTATCCTTGGTGGGACAGGGATGACCGACAGTAGTGGCCACGCGCTGTGTAAAGGCAATGGTAATGTTAATCAACTTCAAATGGAAACAGATACCACAGGTTTAATGAAGCAGGGTTTAGCTTTAACAGCTTCAAGCTGGGAAAAGTTTAAGAAAGAAATGGAATGGGATAATGATACTCCTTCACATATCTTAACTCATCAAATTAGTCGATCACATCACGAAAAATGCTTTTCTCTCTTAAATATTGATCCCAAAAAAGGCTACTCTTTTTTAAAGAACATGGGTAATACAGGATCTGCTGGCGCTCCTTTATCCTTAGCTCTAGAGGCAGAAAAAAATACTTTTAAAAAAGATGAATATATTGCTCTTCTTGGAATTGGCTCAGGGATAAATACTATGATGCTGGGTATCGTATGGTAAATAATATACAAGATCTTGAAGAATACCCTTTTCAAGGTAAATATTTTGTACTCCCCAGAAACGATCATTATGCCCAACAAAATGAAAGAAAAATTCATTATATTGATGAAGGATCTGGTGAAACAATTGTTTTTGTCCACGGTAACCCTACTTGGTCCTTTTACTTTCGTAACTTATGTCAAGCTCTTCGATCAAACTATAGAGTGGTTGCTCTAGACCATCTTGGATGTGGTAAGTCAGATAAACCAACTGATTATTCTTATTGCTTAAAAAATCATATAAATAACTTTTCTGAATTCATGAAGTCACTCAATTTAAACAAAAAAGTTAACTTATTTGTTCATGATTGGGGCGGCCCTATAGGCCTCGGTTGGGCTACACAGAATAAAGATAAAGTAAAAAGAATTATTCTATCAAACACTGCTGCTTTTACCTCAAAAGATATACCTAAAAGAATTGCTTTATTGAAAACTCCGTTTTTAGGTGAGTTGTGTATAAGAAAGTTCAATCTTTTTTCTCGGTTTGCATTATACATGGCTAGTTACAAAGGACTTTCAAAAGCAGCAAAAAAAGGCCTTCTGGCCCCATACGACTCTTTTGAAAATCGAATTGGAGTTTCTAGGTTCGTGCAAGACATCCCTATTAGTAAAAGTCATCCAAGCTTTGAAACTCTAAAAAATATAGAAAAAAATCTTCAAAATCTTAACATACCGACCCTTCTCTTATGGGGTATGAAAGATTTTTGCTTCCATTCAGGGTTTCTCAAAAAATGGATGAAAGTATACCCCCACGCAAAAAAAGTTGAGTTTAATAAGGCAGGCCACTATCTTTTAGAAGACGAATTTAAGAATGTGTACGAAGAACTCTTAGGCTTTGTTAAAAACATATGAATATTAGTACTTTAATCTCGCAGCATAGAAAAAAATATCCTTATCAACAAGCTGTTGTCAAACCTTTAGCTAAAGACAAGTTTGGGTTATCTAGCTATACACATTTGACTTACCTACAATTAGAGGAAAAGTCTTCAAACCTAGCAAAGAGTCTTAGCTTATATAATGTTTCAAAAGGAGATATCGTTCTTCTTTTTATTCGTCCTTCCTTAGAATTTTCTATTATAACATTTGCTCTTTTCAAGCTAGGAGCTATACCTCTCTTTATTGATCCAGGCATGGGGCTAAAAAATCTAAAAAAGTCAATCAGCGAAGCTGCTCCAAAATTCTTAATTGGAGAACCTAAAATTCACTACTTAAGACCACTTTCTCCTGGGACGTTTCGATCTATAAAATATTTTTTTTCTACGCAAAGTAGTTTTTTACCAAGAACGCAAAATATTAATAAACTAATTACTTCAAATACCCCTAATACTAAATGTCTTAGTTCTAATCTTGTTAGCGAAAACGACACGGCCGCGATAATATACACATCTGGTGCAACTGGGAGACCAAAAGGGGTTATTTATACACATAAAACATTTCTAAGCCAACTAGATCTTTTAAAGAAAAACTTTCAATATACCACGCAAGACAAAGATCTTCCTGGATTTCCTTTATTTTCACTTATGACTGTTGCCCTTGGAGTAACAAGTTTTATTCCTCCCATAGACCCGACAAAGCCATCACAAGCAAACCCCAAAAAGATCGTTGAAACAATAAACCACTTTGGTATATCAACCGCTTCCGGTTCTCCTGCTATATGGGTACATGTTGCTGATTACTGTAAAAAAAACAATATAACTTTACCTTCACTGAGAGCAATAATTATGTTTGGAGCTCCCGTGCGCCAGGAACTTCATGAACTCTTTGAAGAAACACTTTCAGCAGGAACTACATATACTCCCTACGGAGCAACTGAGTGTTTGCCTGTGAGCAACATTTCAGGGAAAGATTTAAACTATTTAAAAAAACAGAATAAATTAGATATTGGTAAAGGAACTTGTATAGGTCGAGCCTTTGAAAATACAAAAATAAAAATTATAAGAGAATCAAATGATGAAATTCAAAAGATAACAAATTGTATAGAACTTGAACCATATCAAATCGGAGAAATTATTGTTAAAGGTTATCAGGCAAGTCTAAAATACCATCTTCTACCCTTAGAAACAAAAAAATCTAAAATTTCAGACTCTGACGGTGGTATCTGGCATAGAATGGGTGACCTTGGTTACTTTGATGAAGATAATAAATTATGGTTTTGTGGTAGAAAATCCCACTTGGTTGAAATAGACAATAAAAAGCATTATAGTATCAATTGTGAAGATGTTTTTAATCAGCACCCAGATGTTCAAAGATCAGCTTTAATCCAATCATCCTTATCTAAAACTAGAATTGTGTCAATTGTGATCGAAAGAAAAGACAGAAAGACTAAGTTGAGTCAAGAGCAGCATAACTTTTTTAAGCAAGATCTTTTAAACTTAGCCAAGAAACATAAACATACCAAAGATATTTCCACTTTTTTTCTTTGTAAAAGTTTTCCTGTGGACAGTAGACACAACATCAAAATAGACCGTTTAAAACTTGCCAATATATATAGTAGCTATAGAAACGAGGCTCTTTAATGAAACCTAAACATATTCTAGTAACTGGTGGGGGAGGCTTTCTTGGTAAAGAAATATGTAAACAACTTGTAGAAAGAGGCTATCAAGTTAGTAGTTTCTCTAGAAAAACTTACTTTGAATTAGAAAAGATGGGGATTAAGTCCTTTCAAGGTAACCTATGCAATTATGAATCGATTCTACCAGCTTTAAGTAAATGTGACAGTATCATTCATACGGCTTCACTAGCCGGTATTTGGGGAGACAAGCAACAATACTACCAGACGAATATTATTGGTACAAGAAACTTACTGATCGCAGCTAGAGAAAGTTCAATTAAAAGATTTATTTATACCAGTTCACCTAGTGTTGTTTTTGAAGATAAAGATATAAAAGGATCTGATGAATCTATTTCATATTCTAAAAAGTTTACTTGTACTTACCCTTATACAAAAAAAGAAGCAGAAAAAGAAGTCCTTCAATCTTCAGACATTAATTCTTATGTATCTGTAGCTCTGAGACCCCATTTAATTTGGGGCCCTGGTGACCCACATTTTTTACCTCGCTTACTTTCTCAATCAAAAGCAAAAAAAATTAGACGGGTTGGTAATGGTAAAAATCTGGTTGACATAATTCATGTGAAAAATGCAGCTTACGCTCATGTGTTAGCTTTAGAAAATATTCTTGAAAATAAAAATATGCACGGCAAAGCTTATTTCCTTGGTCAGGAAAGGCCCGTCAACCTTTGGGACTTTCTTAACCAATTACTTTCCTGTTACAACGAGAAGCAAATAACAAAAAAAATTCCGTTTCCTTTTGCTTACACAATGGGCTATTTATTAGAAAAGATCTATAAAATTTTTAATTGGGTTAATAAAGAGCCTCCAATGACGAAGTTTCTAGCCCTTCAAATGTCAAAATCTCATTATTTTAGCCACGAAAATGCAAAAAAAGATTTTTCATACAAGCCAATTATATCTATAGAAGAAGGACTTGAAGAACTAAAAAAACTTTGCTGTTGAAAACATCCTACGTTATGTTAGCAGCATTGTGTTTTACCTTAAAGCTATAAATTATTTTTAAATGGCATAAATTTCACTTATAAAATGGGGTTTTATTATGGATAAAATTTGGCTTAAAAACTACCCAGCTCAGGTTAACCACGAAATTAATGAAAAAGACCTACCAAGTCTCCAAGAGCTTGTCGAATCTTCGTTAAATCGTTTTTCAAGTTTACCAGCATATACTTGTATGGGTAAAACTTTAAGCTTTGAAGAGATAAATCATTTAACTTCAGCATTAGGTTCGTACTTGATAAACGAACTGAAACTAAAAGCAGGAGACCGCGTAGGTATAATGATGCCGAATGTATTGCAAAACCCAATATCAATACTTTCTGTTATCCGTGCAGGTTTGGTTGTTGTTAATATCAATCCTCTTTATACGGAACGAGAACTTAAGCATCAACTAAAAGATTCTGGAGCAAAAGCAATCATTATTCTTGAAAATTTTGCGCACGTATTAAGCTCTGTGGTAGAAGAAACACAAGTCAAACATACAATCATTACAAAAATTGGTGACTTGTTAGGAGGTATAAAAGGCTCGATTGTCAATTTTGTTATAAAAAATATAAAAAAAATGGTTCCTAAATATAACATACCATCAGCTATAGGCTTTAATGCTGCCATCGCCTCTGGTAAAAATCAAAAATTTAAAAGTTACACTGTGGCTATAGAAGATCCTGCTTTTCTTCAATATACTGGTGGAACAACTGGTGTTTCAAAGGGAGCTGTGCTTAGCCATAAAAATATTTCTGCCAACGTGAGCCAAGCTTCTTCATGGTTAACTGGCTATTTAGAAGAAGAAAAAGAAGTAGTTATTACTGCTTTACCCTTATATCATATATTTTCTTTGACAGCTAATTGCCTACTGTTTTTAAAACTGGGGGGGCATAATATTTTAATTCCTAACCCAAAAGACTTGCCAACTTTTATTAAATCTATAGCTAAAACACATTTTACGGTTATTACTGGGGTAAACACACTATACAACGCGTTAATGAATCACCCTGATTTTAATAAAATTGACTTTTCTGCTCTCAAAATAAGTTTAGGAGGAGGAATGGCAGTTCAAGAAACCGTTGCAAAAAAATGGAAGCAATTAACGAAAACACCACTCATAGAAGCTTACGGCCTAACTGAAACATCACCTGCTGCTTGTATAAACCCACTCAATATAAAAGATTATAATGGATCCATCGGACTTCCTCTCCCCTCGACTCTGGCTACAATTAGGGACGAAAACAATCATGCCTTAGCCCATGACCAACGAGGCGAGTTATGCCTAAAAGGTCCCCAAGTCATGTCCGGCTATTGGAAAAATGATGAGGAAACTCGCAAATCGTTTACAGAAGACGGATGGCTGAGAACAGGTGATATCGCAATTATGGACAAAGAAGGTTATATCACTCTGGTTGATCGCAAAAAAGATATGATCCTTGTCTCTGGTTTTAACGTTTACCCTAACGAAGTTGAAGATGTTATTTCAAAACACCCAAAAGTTTTTGAAGTGGCTGCTATTGGAGTTCCTTCGGAGAAGTCAGGCGAAGAAGTAAAAGTTTGTATAGTTAAGAAAGACCCTAGCCTTTCAAAAGATGAAGTTCTAAGTTTTAGTAGAGAACATCTCACTGGCTATAAAGTCCCTAAACATGTGGACTTTAGAGAGGAACTACCTAAAACTAATGTTGGTAAAATTCTTCGTAGATCATTAAAAGAAGAACAATTACACTAAAAAAGAATTCTTTTTTAATTAGAAAAAAGAACTAAAGCAAAAAGTACAGAAAAAATCGCCATAAAAGTTCTTTTTTCATTTTTTATTGCCTTAGATAAAGAGACGTCAGGAGGAACCTCAAGTGCATCTAAACGAGGTAACTTTTTAGGAAAGAAGGCAGGTACTTTTTGACAATATTCAATGTATTCCTCACCAAATTTAGCTCTTAAAAGAGACTCCTCATAAAGCACAATAAAATAATATTGAAGACAAAATAAAAAAATAGAAAGAAAGACAAACCAAACGACCCCAGTATAGACAGCTAAACCTATTGTAACAAAAAAATTTGAGACATAAATGGGATTTCTGACAAATGTAAAAGGACCTTCTGTAACTAAACGCCCCCCTAAACTAGAACTTCTTGTCCGCGATATTCCTGTTATAAACGAAGAACAATAAACCCTGAGAGCTTCCCCAAAAAAAATTAAAATCAAACCAAACGTTACCGAGGCAATCACAGGTTTTTCTACCAACAATGCAAGTATAATAAGAGGAATGGGAGTATAGTCTCGTAGTTCAAATAACTTTTTACCCCAATTAATTGGTTGCGCACGTACATCTTCCATTTTCAACCATCCCATTAGTTTGTTTTTGACTATTATAAAGTTACAAAAAGATTAAACCTATTTATCTCACTCAACACAAGCATCTTTTTACTATGTTTTTGTTTTTCTGCAACAACTTTTCGAGTAAAAATTATTTTGAGTTGTGGTTAAAGCTACAATAAGTATGAGAATTTACAAATTATGTTTTTCTGGCTTTCCATGATATAGTTGAAATAGTTAATCATTTTTAAACCTGGAGAGACTATGTCATCGAAAGCCTTAGTTGCTGATGAATCAGTGACAGTCCAAAAAATAGCAAAGATTGCACTTGCAAAATATGAAATTAAAGTGACTCAAGCATTCTCACTAGAAGAAGCTCAAGAAGCTCTTAAAAATGAATCTTTTGATATTCACATCTTCAGCGGCAAACTGCCTGGCGTAAAAAAACCATCAGATATTAACCAAAGACTTAACGCTCAAAAAAAGAAGAAAACAATAATTTTATTAGAAAAAAACGATAAAGAGACGTACAACTGTTTTCAACAATATAATTTCCCTAACCTGGTTAAAAAACCTTTTACTAGTAAGGCTTTCAAAGATGCAATCGAAAATACTTGTGCTCAACCCAAAAAAGAATTGATTAAAAAAAATACTAATAAAGATCAGTCACAGGGTTTTGTTGGAAAAAAAACTAAGGATCTTAAAACGGAGGAAAAGTTAGGTAAAAACACTTCTTTAAATCAAGAAGATGATACTCAGAACCTACTTCTATTGGACTCTCTCGTAAATAATGAAATGAACTCTAGACTTCCCCAATTAGTACAAAAATATTGTAAAGAACATCTAAGTCAAGCTATCGAAGCCGAATTAAATAAGAAAATATTTGAATTAACTCAAAAAAAACAAAGTATACTTTCAGAACAAAATAAATAGTTTTTTCTTAAACCATTTAGTCCGTTTATAGCCAATTTAACATGAGTCATTTATGACAGAAATAAATCAAATACAAATGGACTTAATTGCCAAAGAGTTCATTTCTCACGGGAAAAAACAAAATTGTTTAATAGATCTGTGTATTGACCCTAAAAAACGAGCTAAAGCAATTATAGTGACTGAAAAATCTTCTATTATTTCAGGAATAGACCTTATTAAATCTATATTTTTAAAAATAGATCCAAGTTTAGTGATTACTTGTTTTGCCATTGATGGCTCATTCTTTGAAGCCGGACAACCTCTGATGTCAATTTGCGGCAAGGTTAAATCTATCCTATACGGAGAACAAGCTGCCTATTTCTTTCTTTCTAGAATGTCTGGAATTTCAAATTATACAAAGAAATTGAGCAGAGCAATCTCTGAGTGTGAAATAACACTTTTAGAAAACTATAGAGCTGCCTATAACTGGAAAATCTTTGAAAAAGCAGCGTTCTTATGTGGTGGGGGTAAACATAGGCGTTTTTTTTGTAGTAATGGAATCACGATAAATGAGAATCAAATCCAAGCATCTGGCGGTGTTTTTTCTGCTATAAATACATTAAACGAGACTCTAACTGGAACAATAAAAATTTCTTTAATCACTAAGAGTTTACTTCTTGCAAAGCTGGGTGCAAAGTGTGGGGTTCATCTTTTAATTCTTGAAAATTTATCAATTTCTGAGTTGTACGCCGCGAAAAAAGCTATAGGTGACCGATGCCTTATCGAAGCATCAGGTTCAATTGATTATAAAAAAATTCTCGAAATAAAAAAAACAGGCGTTGATTTTATTTCATCAGACTGTATTCTCTCGAAAGCTTCCATAGTTCCAGTAAAAATGACTCTGGATAGAGATTAAAATTTTTTGATTTTTTTCTAAATCATATTTATGCGCACCTTGAAAAGTTTAAGGCATTTTTTTTTAATATAATTTTTAAATTAATTATGGATGATCAATTACAAAACAAGTTGAAATATCAGACAATAAGTTTGAAGCAGTTTAAAATATATATGCTAGAAAGTGTCGACTCGACCTCAAAATTTGCCCATAGAATGCTCAAAGAAAATATCCAACTTCCTGCGGCAATCATATCTAAGTATCAATCCCACGGTAAAGGTAGCCTTGGAAAAAATTGGTCTAGCCCAAAAGGTAATTTATATATTTCTATTGTAATCAAAGAAAACCTTAAAATCCATAAGCCACTTCCACTGTTCGTAGGAGCACTAATTTCTAAGTGGCTAAAACATTCTTACTCTATAAATACAATTTTAAAATGGCCAAACGACATACTACTACACGGTCGTAAACTTGCGGGTGTTTTGTGTGAAAGCTCTATTCAAAACTTGAAAAGTCCATCAACAGTAATTATTGGCATTGGAATCAATATCAATACTAAAATTAATGACCAACATTTTGCTAACCAAACTATATCTCTATGCGAGGCAGTAAATCAAAAGTTAAGTATAACCCGAGTGGGAATATCCTTATTAGAGTTTTGGGAAGCAAACTGGAATAATATTTTCTCTGGTCAACTGTCTGAGCAAATTGAAGACTTTTCTTTTATTAAAGGCCAATTATGGCAAGATCAAAAAAACCATCAAATTCTATACCTACATGAGGGGGTTGGAGAATCTGGACAACTTCTTCTAACTAAAATAAATAGAAAAAAAAGGATTGAAATAAACAGTAGTAATAATAAATTAAGGTGGTTCTACCAAAGAAGGTTAAGCTCAAACACACCACTTTTACTTGCTAGTATTAGTCAGAATCAAATTAAATTATCAGCGTTCAACCTTTATTCAGATGGTACCAAATCTTTCTCAACTATTATTAATTTTAAACAAGAATATAAATTTTCTAATTTCGACTATATTGATGATTGGGTAAAAGAACAAAGTGGATTTTACTTTTTTCCTATCTATTGCCTATTTGAAAAAAGTTTTTTTTTAGACTTACCAGATAAAATAAAAAATTCACTAAACTTATTTCCATTTACTAAAAAAACCTTAAGATTAATGCCAAACAAGAACCTGGAACAACTAAATGTAAAAGACATTATTCATCTCGAAGGATGGCTTAAAATAAATCAGTCTTCATCAGTTATCGCATTTATTTTTAGTTTAACTTTTATGGAAACACTCAAGCTTAAAATAGTTAGAAATGACGGAAAATATATTGAAACTATTATTTTTAAAAAAACTAAAAAAGAAAACCTTAAGCAACTAAAAAGTACGAAAACTGAAAGTAATTTACCAAAAAAAATAAAAATAATTTATTTAGACTCTTTTGAAAATATAGAAAGATCAAAAGAGTATAATTTATTAGTAAAAAAAATAAAAAAAGATTTTCCTTCTGATAATATTGAAACTATTTATCCAAGCTGCTGTTTGACAGAAAAAAATTACACCTTTTTGTTAAATTCAAAAAAATACAACCTTTGCTTTGAAGGAGCAAAAGCGTTAGTCTTAAATTCATAGGAATTTACTTTATAAAAAAGACCTCTAATAGTTATATTTATTTGAACATCACTAAGAAAGATTGACGAACCAAAAATTTCTATAATGAAGCTCTAAAATCATCTAACAAGAAATACTTTAGATGCTTAAGAGAAAAAAAACTACCGTAAGTATAATTAAATTCCTTTTGACTTTTAAGACCCGAACAAATTACAAGTAAAAAATACTGGAAATATAACTTAGATTACAATTTTATCTTTTGTTTCATAGGATTAATAAAAATAATTGAAATTTATTTTTTTTTGAAAATAATATTAAATGTGAAAAAAATTAAATAATATTATCTAGCAATAAAATAAAAAACAAGCTAAGACAACACCCTCCCCAAAAACAACATTATATATATAAAATTTAGGTTAATTCGTAGAAAAAATTTTCGACACATATAAGCATATTAAGTACAGTAAAATTTCTTATACTAAAATAAAGAATGACTATAGGATTTTTTTATAAAATTTAAAACACCCTACAAACAATAAATTTTCAAACAATTTATAATGTAACATATACTATTTAGAAAATATATTAGTCAACTTTGCTCAGAATAGAATTTATGAAAATTAAAAATCAACAAGAAATTTATACTACTTTTCAACTACAAAAAAAGATCTTCAATCGGTGAAGATTATGAATTACATGGTTTTAATCGGTTATAACAAGAGAGAATCCCTGAGCAACAACCTTCCAAAATTTTACATCTTTACAGTTCTTAAAATTCTTCCATATTTTTAGACAACTTGTTTTTACTAAACCTTTAACTATAGTTAAAATAATCTATGGAGGAAGACTATTTTATGAAAAATCTATTGAGAACATGTTTAATTTTTTTCTTTTTTTTATCATCATTTAATATTTTTTCCAGCTATATCACAAGAAAAGAAGCAACTATGATACTAATAGAAAAATTGTCTTTGCTCGAGAATTTACTTTTATCAATCAACGAATATTATAAAATTCTTGATAAAGAAATTGAAAAAAAAGACAAATTATTCGAATCAAAATTTTTATTTGAAGAAAAAAAAGAAGAAATCTATA
>PASJ01000016.1 GCA_002711925.1 Pseudobdellovibrionaceae bacterium
CACAAAAATCATTGCAGCCGTCTTGAATTTTAATAACAGCTCTAGTTGTTTCAATTTTAGGCTGATCAAAAAGAGCAACCGAGGACTTAAACTGCAAAAATTTCTTTTTTTGCGGTTTTTCGTCAGAAACGCTTGGAGCACTTTGAGGGTCGAGCTTCTTTTGAATCTCACTCATTAAAAGATTCTTCGCTTCATTTGGAACAACAAGATCAACCTCTGGAAGCTTATTTAAACTCTCTTCGCCCACTTGAGCATAGCAACCTGTTATGACTTTTAAAGATCTTGGATTATCTTTAGTATATTTTCTGAATAAGTATCTTGCTTCTTTCTCTGCCGTTGCTGTTACACTACAACTGTTAACAACAATAACTGAAGCATCTTTAGGATCAGAGACGAGAGTACACCCACCTTCTACAAACTGATTTTTAATGACATTAGAGTCAAAAGAATTAACTTTGCAACCTAAAGTTTTAACGTATACTTTTGATGGTTTTAACATACACAACTCTGAACACAAATCATAATAAATTTACAGCTTCCTATAAAGCCCAATACTAACAGTGAAAAATCTACTTTTAGGGAAAAAAATCTCTTTTTCCAAAAGAAGATAGCTGCTAGTATCTACCTTGCAAAATGCAGGCATTTGTCAGCCAGGTCAAGTCTTCATTTTTCATTTCACTCAAAGGAAAAATATGAGTTTAGCAGATTTTGGCTATGTATTGATACTATTTTCATTCATAACAAGTACTTACTCTTGCCTAGCCTCTTTCTTAGCCAGTAAACTTAGGCAAAAAAAACTTTACTTCTCAGCCAAGGTTTCCGCCACAAATTCCTTTATCTTACTTTTTTGTGCCAGCATTATTTTGTGGCTATCTTTATTTCATCACGACTACTCAATTTCCTATGTCTATAAAAACAGTAGCCTTGACCTACCAAAGTGGTTTCTAATTTCCTCCTTTTGGTCTTCTCTTGAGGGGTCTCACCTCTTGTGGACTCTGCTGCTTGCCTTTTTTTCAACCCTTGCCATATGGACCCATGCCTCAGAAAACACTTACTTAATGCCTTTTATAAATGGAGCATTACAAGGAATTATTGCTTGGATGTGCTACCTTGCTGCTTTTCACTGCGACCCATTTCTAGCACAGTTTCCCCCCGCTACAAACGGACTTGGTATGAATGAACTTCTTCAAAACCCTTACATGTTCTATCATCCACCAAGTTTATTCACAGGATATACTGCCCTTGCCATCCCTTTTGCTTACTCTTTTGGAGCGCTGTGCTATGGGGATACCAATGAATCCTGGTTAAAAACAATGAAACGCTGGTCACTTTTCGCTTGGATTTTTTTAACAATAGGTATTTTTTTAGGAGGAAGATGGGCTTATGTTGAACTTGGCTGGGCCGGCTATTGGGCTTGGGACCCTGTTGAAAATTCAAGCTTTATTCCATGGCTTTTTACAAGTTCTCTTCTCCACTCTCTTATTATCCAAAAAAAAATTGGTCACTTGAAAAGGTTAAATATTAGCCTGAGCTTTTTGTCATTTTTCTTTAGTTTTTTTGGTACGTTTATAACCCGATCAGGCGTTATTAGTTCCGTTCATGCGTTTGCTCAATCGCCAATTGGACCCAATTACCTCTACTTTCTTTGCACTCTTTTGGTGATAGCTGGAGTCACTTACAGTTTTCGACACCATCATATTTTAGCAGTCAACCCGGGAAGAACCTGGAAAATCTCAAAAGAAGCGTCACTTTTATTTGCTCAATTTTTATTTATAACATTTATTGGTATTGTACTTTTAGGAACGCTTTATCCCATACTTTCTGAAATCATTCTTGACGATCGTTTTAATGTCCAAGCACCTTATTTTAATACCTTTGCACCTTATATTGGCTTCTTAATAATCCTATCGATGACTGCAGGAAATATGCTTCACTATGGCTCCTCTCGAACAAGCGGTTCATTAAAAACTCACATAACAGTTCTTTTGATAAGCTTTTTTCCCACTGTTATTTTTTGCCACTACGGGCAAGTATTTGAATCAAATGGCATGAACTTCATTTTACAACTTTTTGGTGTAACGTTGTGTTTTTGGAGTCTTGTAAGTTTCTCTTGGCAACTCTTTTATAAGTTAAGTAAAAAATCAAAATCTTTCCGGATTAACTTAAGTCAAAATCTTCCCTCAATTGCTAGCTATTTTGCTCATGTTGGTATCTTAATTGCGATACTTGGTTTTCTAGGCAATTACCGAGGGGTCAACCAGCTTAGTACCTTAAATGTGGGGGAGTCTGCAAATATTTATGGTTACGAGCTAAACTTTCAAGGCATTAAAGTTGACTCACAAGATAACATGCTTCTTTACAAAGCCCCTCTTAAAGTTAGCAAAGATAATAAATACTTAACTCATCTTTATCCAGCTCGAGCCAAATATCCAACCAAAGAGGAGCTTATTCATGAAATAGATTTTGCACCATCTTTTTTTCATGATATTTATGTTTCTTTAATTGATTTTGACCAATCAAGTGGTAAACAAGCAACAGTTGAAATACATATAAACCCGACAGTTAAACTTGTTTGGATAAGTGGTCTTATACTTGTCTTTGGTGGTTTTCTAGCCCTTATAGCCACATTTAAAAAAAGAAAATCGATTTTAGTAGGAGTGTAGGTTATTGAATATTAAGTCATACCTTATCAAGCTATTTTGTTTCACCTATACAATTAGTTTTCATCAGAATTTATACTGTGAAGATAGTATTTTTTCTCTTGAAAAAAAAATTAAGTCTTTACCCGAAAAACAACAATCTTTATACAAAGATATTTCATCTCAGTTACGATGTCCAACTTGCACTGGTTTGAGTGTTCTAGAGTCTGACGCTCTTTTCTCCTTACAAATAAGGAGAAAAGTTATTGAAGAAATAAATAAGCAAAAAAATCAGACACAAGTTTTGAATTTTTTCACAGAAAGATATGGACCCTGGATACTAAGAGAGCCACCCAAAAAAGGACTTCACCTATTTGCTTGGATTCTTCCTCTTACAATTCTTGTCTATGGAGTTTTCTTTCTTCTATATAAATTAAAAGGAAAACAAAATTCAGTGAAAGAAATAAGTACACAAAGAGAGAACAAATTAATTTTAGATGAGATGAACAAAAAGTTAGAAGAACTAAGGCTTACAAGAACAAAAGAAGGAGATTTAAATTGCTCGTAGCTGTTGGTTTTCTCCTTGGATTTTCTCTTATTGTTTCAATCCTTGCTCCTTTTCTTCTTCTGGAAAATGATAGATTGGAGCCTTCATTAATTTTTAAAGACTATCAAGAACTTGAACTTGAAATGAATAAACTACTAAAAAAATTCTTAAAATCTGAGGAAGATTTTAAAAGAAATTTTTTGTCTCATCGAGAATGGCGTTCAGAAAAAGAAAAACTGACTCACCTCTACCTACGTTTAGCTAGAGAGCACGACAGAATCATTCAAAGAAAGAAAAATAAATTATGAGAAATAATGTTAATAAATCTCAATTTTTTTTTATAGCCCCAGTCACGATTTTTCTTTATTTGATTCTACTTGTCGCTAACTTTAAAGTAATTATAGCAGCTGAAACTCAAGATACATCTTCCCAATCAATAAGTCTTGGTAAAAGGCATATTGTTATTCTCAGTTCAGATAATCAATTCATATGGGGGTCCTATTATTTTGCTGTTATTAACAAAAATTCATCAGATACTCATTATCAAGCATCACTTCTGTTGCCCAAAGAAGTATCTGACTTTGAAGCTCAAAGTGGAGCCGAAAACCATGAAATAACATTAGACAGTAGCGGAAAACCTTCGATCAGTAAAAAATTCCCTCCCGGACTCAGCCTTATAACTATCGGTTTCAAAGTTCCCCACAACCCTTGGAATCGTAATATTTTAACATTTAACCATAACGAGAATGTAGAAGAACTGAGTATCACCACTGCCAAAAAAAGCTTATTAACCGTTTCATCGGCTCACAAAGACTTTGTAGACGGACTACCCCACATGTTGTCTCCCAATGACTACAATGGTATATTGGGATTTTTGCGTAAACATGACTCTTTTTTAGTTACAATTGATGGCATTCCCCTTTCTAGAAATCTACCAAACCTCATTGGTGGGTGTCTCTTCGTTCTATTAATCATGCTTACAACAATATTTACAATTAAGTCACAAAAAGACTTTGAAAGACAATAGTACTAAAAAAAACAGGTTCTAAAATGCTACACATTATCATTCGAATCATATCGGTTATTTTTGCAGGAATACTTGTTGCAAAACTATTCAGAGAACTCATCCGCTCTCCATCAAAAAAAAGATCAAAAAAAACAGATGATCCAGTTATTGACATATGTCCTAAATGTGGAAAAATTTTAGATGGAAGCGATTGTTGCTCGAAGAAATAGAAAAAGGAATGTATTCATATGAAAAAAAAAAATTCAAACTCGACATGTATTTGAAGTAAAATAAATCTATTTTTTAAAACCTTTAAGCTTGGAGGAAAATCAAGCCTAAAGAGCTTAAAGTCTTAAGGTCTTCTTAGTAATTTACTTCTTGAGGAAGTCCCATATCACTATAAACACCAGCTTGTCTAAAGTTTGATCTAAGTTTAGCTTTGAAAAGAAGAAGTGCTCTGCTGTTTGAATGACAACCTAAACCAAGAGAGCCATCCATTGATTTTTGTTCTTTGCTTGGTGTAAATGTTTTGCCAAGACCCAGTACAAATGCTTTTGATTGTGCATCATCAGTTGTTCCATAAACATGTTGAACATGAAGAGGAACTGAGAATTTGGTTGGATCAAGTAAATTTAAATCCCAATTAACCCCAAGACCTACACCAACTCCTATTGTCGGTCCAAACATTCTGTAACGTCTTCCCAAAGGACTTGTACAAGTATATTGCTCTGTTCCCATGCTGAAACTCAAAAGAGCACCCACTTTGAGATCCGATCCTGATAATTTTCTACACTCAAATTTTGGATTTAAAGCTTTTTTTGCTATTTCAACTAAACCAGGCTTTGTTGTCTGATACATATCTTCTACTTGAGCCATATAGGAGTTTGATTCTTTTTCGCTCATAGCAGTTTGAGAAACAATACTTTTTCTTACACTTCTTTTATAAAGTTTTAAATCTCTTTCACACTTTCCTCTTAAATCATTATACTTTATATTTTCTGCATTAATTCTGTCCATCGCTTGGCTCATGTAACCGAGGCCCTTCATCGATGATTCTTTTCCATTAAATTGATGCTCGACAAGAGCTGTAGCACATCGCAATAATTTATTGAGCTCTTTCATCTTCAGTCTAGTTCTTGTTAATTTCCCCATTTCTTCTCTAACACTTTCCTCTGCAGATTGAACAGAATCATCATAACTTGAGTCTTCACTACTTACACTTAAACTGGTTGAAGGTTCTGAAGTTACACTTGAGTGAGAATGAGAAGATGCACCTGTATGAGAGAATGCAGGGTATGCCAACAGTAAACTAGATAAAGTTAAACCACCAACAAATGATCGCTTAAATAGCATAGTTTTTTCTCCTAAATCTAAAAAATTTTTGTGAAGTTCTTGGATTATATAAATTGTGCTCTGGTTAAAATGCAAACTTTTTTTTGCTCTAATTAAAAAACCCAAAAAAAATAAAGAGAAAAATAAAAATGAAAAAAACACCACTTAACCCACTATAAAATATAAGCTTTTTCCGGAAGAAAGCGGTGGCTTTCGAGTATGATTAAAGTCAAAGTTTAAATTTACTAACACCATGTAAATACAAGCTTTTTGCTGAAATACTTGACTTTTTGGACCAGCAGATGTATAATTGTAAGTATAATTTGGCTGCTTAGAACTATGTAGTTTATCTTTTTCCACTTTACAAAACATAAGAAAAACAAAAGATTTAAATGCTAATTTTCTTATGCACTTAGGAGAAAAGTTAATAAAAACACCCATTTTAAATAATTTGTTTTTTTATAACTTAAATCCAAAAGATTAACGAAAAGTAGTTGTCCCAATGGGAATTTTACCTACTAAATATTTATAGAATAAATCTACTTAAAAATAAAAAAAGGAGCATGCAATGGTAAAGCAAACAAAAAAGAAGAGTTTATTGTCAGAAGCCATTTCTTTAGGTTTGTGTATTATTATCATTTTAGCTGTTAAATCATCTATTATATGTAACTATACAGTCCCAACTGGATCTATGATCCCAACGATTCTTCCCGGAGATAAATTAATTGTAAACAAGATGGCTTACAACTTAAGAATCCCTTTTACCGAAGTAACTTTGTGGGAATTTTCAAATCCAGAAAGAGGTGAAATATTCATTTTTGATTCACCTGAAGACTCATCAATGACTATGATAAAAAGAATAATAGGACTACCAGGTGATGAACTAGAAGTTGTAGATGGTATAATAACAGTAAACAAAGAGCCGTTGACAATTTCTGTTTCAAACCCGAACGAACTTTTTGATATTCTAACAGAAGGTGGCACTTATGAAGAAACCATAGGAAAAGTTAAACATAAAGTCCAAAGGCTACCCCACTATCCAAGAGAAGATTCTAAGCGTTGGACTATCCCAACAGACCATTATTTTGCTATGGGTGATAACAGAGATAATAGTTCTGATAGTCGTTTTTGGGGGGTCGTTCATAAAAGTAAAGTCTGGGGTAAAGCCAACTTCCTTTATTTTTCAATTGATTGGCCAACTTACTCTCAATGGCCTAAGGTTAGGTGGAACAGAATTGGTAAAGAATTAATCTAACGTAATTCTAAGAAAAGCTAATTTGACCTCACCAAAGATCTTAAATATTCAAATGTATAAATTCCACTATCGTGTCCTTCGTACTCTAAACTTAGGGCATAACGGCCAACAGACCTAATGTTTTTAAGCTTAATTTTATTTTTTGAAATTTTTTCAATCTTCCTTTGACCTGTAAACTCATCAACACATAGAGCACACGGGCAATTCTTTCTTAAATGAAAAATATCAAATGACTGTTCTGTCTCATCAGTCCATAAAATATTGAAATTTGTATGATCTTCTTGCCAGATTTCTTTAACACCGATGTGTGTATCCATTTTTCTAATTTCTCCACTTAAGAGTAAAAGCTCCTAACTCTTTTGATTCCATCCGCTTTCTTTCAGAAAGTTGGTGCTTAAAAGCTTTATATAAAGAAGAAAATATTTTTTCTAAATCAGTGTTAGTAGAAAAAACATGATCTATTTTACCATTATCGAGTAAATCTAAAACTTCTGCGAAAAGAGGAAGCTGCCCAAAATTGGCGAAACCATACTGTTGCGCTAGTTTTTGCCCTCCACCCGTCCCAAAAATTTCATGCTTTTTAGAACAAGAGTTACAAGTGAAAAAACTCATATTTTCAATAAGACCTAAAATAGGAGTATTAAGTTTATCAAACATATTAATTGATTTAACTACATCTGATGTTGCGATATTTTGTGGTGTAGTAACTAGGATCACACCGTCAACAGATATTGTTTGTGACACAGTAATTTGAATATCACCTGTTCCTGGTGGATAATCTAAAACTAAATAATCTAATTCACCCCAATCAACTTGTGTCAAAAATTGCTTAATAACATTTCCAGCCATGGGACCTCTGAGAATTTGAGCTTGAGATGCTGTGGAAAACATTGCAGGAGATATGACTTTTATCCCAGATGCAACTGGAGGTATAAGTAAATTACCATTCAAAGCATTAGGGTCTCCTGCTTTGGTCATTAAAGAGGCCGATGGTCCATAAACATCCAGATCTAGAAGCCCGACTTTCAAACCTTTAGTTGCCAAAAAATGACTAAACAAAACACTTACTGTAGACTTACCAACCCCTCCTTTACCTGAAGCTATACCAATAATATTTTTTACTTTTGCAAGGGAAGATGACTTCGAAGCTACTGGGGAAACTAAACGCCAGATGAACTTAACGTTTAAATCCTTAATATTATTTTTTAAAGAACCTTCAATTAAAGCTTCAATGTCAGCTCTTTTCTTTAATTGTAAATCTTGTGAAGCTTGTAAAATAACCCTCAAGCCATCATTTTCGCTCTCAACCTTTAAAACTTGGGTTAACTCAGATATTTTCTTTTGCGTTTTCGAGTCATAAATAGCATTTATCATCGACTTGATTTGTTCAAGGGGAGGAACTTTGACTACATTTCGTTTTTTTTGAAAGAACTTTCTAAACAAGATAGAATCAGCCTTAAATAAAAAATAATAAATATTTTAACCACAAAAAGAATAAAGAAAAGTATTCTAACACAGAAAAATCTACTTTAAAGAATAAAAATTAGCGAAAGCACGACTACACTAAAAAATAATTAGCAATAAAAAATCAAAGTGTCAAAATTACATTGAGTTGAATTGAATTGAATTGAATTGATTCAGTATTTTAAATTTTAGCTTGAAAGTACAAGCTTAAAAAAAAATTTTTAAGACAAAGGCGCATAAGATGAATCAGCATAGAGAGATTGCTATTTGGCTAGATAACTATAAAATAACTGTGCGGGGAAAGGCATCGGGGTCCTCTAGCTCAATGCCCATTATTGCTCTTCACGGCTGGTTAGATAACTCAGCTTCCTTCAACAGTCTCGCCGAACACTTTAGTCCACACAACTTTATTGCTCTTGATCTTCCAGGTCATGGACTTTCAGATCATCTTCCTTTTGCATCTTCATACAATATTTTAAGTTTTGTAGAAATTGTCAGTGCAGCTATAAATAGCCTAGACATCAAGAAATTCCACTTATTGGGGCACTCTCTGGGAGCATGTGTGGCAACAATTCTTGCTGCTAGTCAAAAACAAAAAATAAAATCTCTCAACTTAATTGAAGGAATAGGACCAATGAGCCTTTCCGCTCGAGAACTGCCAGAAAAATTTTCAAACTTTCTGGATAAAACTTTAAACTTTAGAAACATAACGCCTTTATATCAATCAGTAAATGAGGCTGCTAAAGCAAGACAAAAAAAAACATCATTAAATCTAAAAGCTGCTATAGAACTTGCTGAACGAGGAACTTATTCGACCCCAAAAGGCATTAAGTGGACAACAGATAAACGCTTAATGATACCCTCTTCTTTCTCATTATCAGAAGAACAAGTCCTTGCTTTTATAAAAGAAATAGACTGTCCCACCCTAGTGATTATAGCAAAAGACGGGTTTTTAGATCAAAATACCTTAATAGATAAGCGTATCAAAACTCTTAATGACCTAAAAATAATAAAAATCATCGGCAGTCATTATCTACACTTAGACTGTCCACATATCATTGCAAAATCTACTTTAGAGCAAATCAAAAAAACAAGAAGCAAATAGATGTAAAAAAAAATTTTCTATGCTTTTGACTCGATACAAACCGGTGATTTCATGCTTCTCCTTTGAATACTTGACATAAATTCGTTTTGCATTACAGTATTGGTATATAGACTATTCTACCTTTTTGTATAAAAATCTAGAAATAGATTTAAGAACCCATAGAGATTTTGGAAAATAACACTTATTTTCTATGGCATAAAATTTTCTTGCGTACCCTTAAGTCTTGAAAAGTTATTAGAAAAGTTTAAAGTATTTCAAAGGTAGTCTTAGAAGCTATGCTTTTCAACAATTGACAAGCATACCCAAAAGTCCACAATAGAAAATACCAACGGAGTTACTCTCAATGAAGACCCTAACCTTATTTTTTTATGTAATATTTTTTATGTTTTCTTGTCTTTTCTCATGCACACAAGAAACAAGTCAAGAATTTGCAAGCCATGAAAATAAGAAGATTTTCTATTTCTCAAGAACTATTGATCCTAAAACTTTTGATCCTCAAGCCCAATTTGATGTTTCCTCCGGTGATTTCGTATCCTCAATATACGATACATTAATTTCTTATCACTACCTAAAACGCCCCTACGAGCTAACTCCATCATTACTTGAAAGTATGCCTGAAAAGTCAAAAGATGGACTTACCCTTACTTTCAAAATCAGACAAGGCATACACTTCCACGACAATGACTGCTTCTTAAATGGTAAAGGTCGAGAACTTATAGCAGATGATGTGATTTACACTATCAAGCGTTTTGCAGATAGTAGAGTTAATACACTCAGCTGGTTTCTTCTCGATGATCTTGTTGAAGGGCTAGATGAATATAGAGAAGATCTAAAAAAGAATAAAGATACTCACTACGATAAATTTTCAATTAGTGGCATAAAAAAAATCAGCTCTCATAGCTTATCCATTAAGCTTAAAAGAGATAATCCTTTAGCATTGTACGCTTTTGCTTCATCGAGCTTATCTATTGTCCCGCGAGAAGCAGTTGAAAAGTACGGACGTAAATTTAATACGACTCCTGTTGGAACCGGTCCTTTCATTTTAAAAGAATTTAATAAAAAACAAACTGCTATTCTTATAAAAAACCCCAATTACTTTATGACTTACCCAAAAGAAGGAAGTAAAAAGGATGCAGAATTAGGATTTCTCTCAGATGCAGGAAAAAAATTACCTTTACTTGATGAAGTCCACATTGACTTTATTCCTGAAGCTCAGCCTGCAATGCTTAAGTTTAAACAAGGTGAAATATTTTGGATAGGTCTTGATAGAGATAATTTTACACAAATGGCTTATAGAGAAAAGGATGGATCAATTGCCCTCAAAGATTCGTGGAGTGACAAATACAGCCTTTACCAAGAACCTGGTTTAAGCTCTGTGTACTTAGTCTTAAACCTGAAAGACAAAACCTTAGGAAAAAATAAAGATCTTCGTAAAGCTCTAGCTTATACAATTGACTTTGAAGATAAAATAAACTTATTAAACAACGGCAGAGCCCAAAAACTTCATAGTATTGTTCCTCAAACAATTTGGGGAAGTGAGGATGAAATAGGAAATTACGGCTATGATTTTAATCTTTCTAAGGCTAAGGAATATTTAGCTAAGGCTGGCTACCCAGAGGGAAAAAATCTACCCCCTCTTACTCTTACTTTACAAGGTTCATCAAGTAGTCATAGGGACTACTTTGAATATTTAAGAAATGCATTTTCTAAGATTGGTGTTACCCTAAAACCAGACTATCAAACATGGTCAAGTTTTCTAAAAGCAACGGAACGCGGTGACTTCCAATTAGCAAGCTCAGCCTGGCAAGCAGACTACCCCGACCCAGAAAACTTTTTTCTTCTTTTCTACGGACCGAACAAACCACCGGGACAAAATAGTTCTAGCTTCAGTAATAAAGAATACGACTCACTGTATGAACAAATGCGATTTATGCCAAACTCCCCTAAGAGATTAGAAATTATTACCCGCATGGCAAAAATTCTTCAAGATGAAGTACCTGTTATCTACGATAGTTCTCCTGTCATATCAGGTTTAACACAAAAGTGGGTCAAAAACTTTAAACGAAATATGATGATCTCAAAACCATTTAAATTTCTTGATATTGATAAAAACTTAAAAGATAAAATATTAGCTAAAAGTCACTAAAAAGGACTCGATCATTATGCTAACATACGTTATAAGACGTCTCCTCTATATGATCCCAACCCTTGTAGGAGTTGCCTTTTTAACCTTTATTTTATTTACAATTTTTGGCGAAGACCCTGTAAGAGTCGCCTTAGGTAATCACGCATCGGAACAAGCCATTAGAGACTTATCTGAGATGTGGGGCCTTAATAAACCCTACTGGCTGCAGTTCTATGATTTTCTTATACAGATTTTAACATTTAACTATGGAGAATCATTTTCGAGTGGTGATAGACTTTCAGAGATTTTTGCTAGAGGAGCACTTGTCTCTTTGTCACTAACTGCTCCTCCTTTTTTTGTCGGAATTTTTCTTAACATTACTATTGCTATGCTCATTGCATACTATAGAGGAAGTATTGTAGATCGTCTATCAACAATACTCTTCGTTATAAGCATGAGCATCTCTTATCTTGTTTATATTATCGTTTTACAATATGTTTTAGCGTATCAATTGAACTGGTTTCCAATACAAGGTTATAAAAGTGGGTTAGCCTCTATTGAATTTTTACTTCTCCCTTGGTTAATTATAGTCCTTGTTTCTATGGGGCCTGATATTAGGATTTATCGAACAGTTTTTCTCGACCAAACAAAAGCAGACTATATCAGAACAGCTCGTGCAAAAGGAGTTTCAGAACAAAGAATCATGTCAGTACATCTTTTAAAAAATGCAATGATTCCCATTTTAACAAACACAATTATTTCTATTCCCTTTTTAATCATGGGTGCTTTTGTCATGGAGCGTTACTTCAGTATACCCGGCATTGGAGATATCACTATAACAGCGATCAATGAAGGCGATTTTCCTATTATTAAGGCTATGACGATGATGAGTGCTGTTCTCTTTGCTTTTTTTAATCTTTTAACGGATCTTCTCTATGCTGTAGTTGATCCACGTATAAAACTGTCTTAACTTAGAGGAAAAAAATGTTACTAGCTAAAAGCCATCCTCCAAGCAAAACAAGTTCCAAAAACAACAGTTCACTCGCTCAAGTATTCAAAAAAAATCGCTTAGTCAGTAAAATCTGGTCTAAACTCAGAAAAGAACCACAGTTTTTAATTTGTCTCGTTATCCTCATTTCTTATATATTTATTGGTCTTTTGGGCTTGCTGAATCTTCTCCCCGATTTTCAAGAAAGAGTTGGGGGTAGCTATGAATCTCCAAAATTAGAACTAGCTAAAATATTTGGTACAGATATTTTCGGTAGATCTGTCCTCTATAAAATTCTTGCGGGAACTCAAACAGCTATAACTATGGGTTTTATAGTTACGACAATGGCTATTCCTACTGGTATTACCCTTGGTGCCCTATCGGGATATTATGGAAAAAAAACAGACATTATTGTAACTTGGCTCTACACTGTTTTATCCTCAATCCCTAACATTCTTTTACTGATTGCAATATCATACAGCTTGGGCCGAGGCCTTGTGGCTGTTTGTGTAGCAATGGCAGCAACTTATTGGATTAGCTTGTGTCGTATGATTAGAGGAGAGTTTATCAAACATAAAGAGGCAGAATACGTACTAGCTTCAAAGGTATTAGGGGCAGGTGATTTTGTTATCATCTTTAAACATATTTTACCTAATGTCATTCATCTAGCTATTGTCACAAGCTCACTTATGATATTATCGGCTATAAAAGCGGAAGTTATGCTAACTTACCTGGGAGTTGGAATCCAAGATGGAGCAAGCTGGGGTGCTATGATAACAGCTGCTCCTGGGGAGCTAACAAATGGTATCTGGTGGTCTTTAGCTGCTGTTGTCTTGTTTATGTTTTTAATAATATATTCTCTCAATATAATTGGTGATACTTTAAGAGATGTTCTCGATCCGAAATTACTCAATTAAACTTATTTTCTTTAAATAAAAATTTCGACTGTGAGCCAGCCTGTTAGAATATTTTTATTATCTGAAGTTAGCTTAGATTAACACTATACTATAATGATTTCTCACGCTCACAAACTATACTTGAAGGGTTAACACTTGTCTGTAAATTCAAAAAATTTAAATATTTTTTTCTCAGCAGGAGAAAGGTCTGGTGAACTTCTTGCTGCAAGTTTGTACAAGGAAATGAAAAAAATTTTCCCATCATTTCAAGCTTGGGGAGTTTGTGGCCCAGAGATGGAAAAAGTAGGAATTGAAAAGTATTTTTCCATAGATGAGTTATCCGTCATGGGTTTCTCAGCTGTTCTAAAAAAAATACATAAAATAAAAAGATTAGAAAATAATATTATTGAAAGAATAGAGAGAAAAACACCGAAACTTGCAATTTTTTTTGATGCTCCAAGCTTCCACTTAAGAATTAGTGAGCAGTTAAAACTACGAAAAATTCGCTGCGTACACTATGTCGCACCTCAAGTTTGGGCTTGGCGGCCGAAAAGGGCTCTAAGTCTTAAAGATAAGACTGATCTAATTCTTGGTATTCTTCCCTTTGAAAAAGAGTTTTTTTCAAACTACAACGTACCTTTCAAATTTATTGGATCTCCTGTTCATGAAAGAATTCAAAACATTCCCCTCGAAAGAAAAAAAGAAAAGCCCTACTCGATATTGTTTCTACCAGGAAGTAGACATGATGAAGTGATAAATCACCTCCCTCTCATACTAGATGTTATTACAAAGATTAGAGAAAAGTCTAAACATTATAATTTCACTGTAAGTCTTGCTCCTTCAATCTCATCAGAGGTTTTTAAAAAATTTCTAAATTTAAAAGATAATAACAACAAATCAAACGATCAATGTAACTTAGAAAGTTTTGTGTGG
This sequence comes from Pseudobdellovibrionaceae bacterium, assembly GCA_002711925.1. Lineage (GTDB taxonomy): Bacteria > Bdellovibrionota_B > Oligoflexia > Oligoflexales > Bog-1112. The sequence goes on from PASJ01000016.1 coordinate 14,291, forward strand.
AGAGATATTGTTTTTTCTAGAAAAAATAGTCTTGAACTAATGTCAAAAGCAAATTTTAGTCTTGTTAAAAGTGGAACATCAACCCTTGAATGTGCTCTTTTAGAGTGTCCATTAGCCGTTTTTTATAAAACTCACCCGATAAACTTCTTCATTGCGAAGAAACTTATGACGATTCCTTTTATATCTTTGCCAAATATAATTGCAAATAAAGAAATCATTAAAGAATTTATTCAAAATTTCTCTACTGAAGAAATAGTAGACCACATCATTGAGCATTGTGAATCAGAAAAAGGCATGAAGATCAAGCAAGACTTAAAAAGTTTAAAAAATCTCTTACCTCCGGATGCATCAAAAAAAGCTGCACGTATTCTCAAAAACTTTATATGAAATTATGTTCTAGAATCATTTAGTAGCTTTTCGAGTATTTTCACTTCTAATCTTGTAGCCTCAGACTGATCATGAACTTTAATAATTGTCTCAAGAGAAGATTTTATTGCACGACAAGCGGAAAGATTACTTTCTTGTGTCAAGTCAAATGCATCAACCATATCTTTAATATCGTAAAGGTTATTATCACCCACTTGACCATCACTAAGTCCGATAAGAAGACTTCCTAAACCCATTAACATTACCCCTCTTGTAGCTCCATTTGAGGTTAGATCACTCCATTTCTTCTTTAAACCTCCTTGTTCAGCTGTCGCAGGAGGCCCCTGTGGGGAAGGCATGCCAACTTTGGAAGGAGTATTTGGTAGAACTCTAGAAGTAGCATCATCAGCAGAAGTTTTAGATTTTGAATCTGCTGCCTCAGTTTTATCAATTTTATCGGAAGATTCATTTGATTTGAATATTGCATCACCGAACGTCTTGCCTCCAACAAGAAGGGAGGCCGCACCCAAAACCCCAAATGAAGTTAAAATTGCATTACCAACTATAGTTATAGCATTTTTTTCATCTTCTTGGTCGTCATCTGATTTTATGGACCACTCTTCAATTGTATCATCGAAGAAAAATTTAACTTCATCTTCTCCATCTTCATTTGTTGTTTTAATATATAAGTCGCTTTCTGGATTTTGAAGTCCAAGAGAAAGAATTGAAGGCCCCAGTTTTATAAAATCTTCATAGAATTGACTTTCCATTGTTTCAAGAAGATTCTGACAATTTTTACTTTCATCAGACTCTTTTTTTGCCTTTTCAATGTTATCTTTAATTTTTTTTGATGCTTCATAAAGTATCCAACCAAGATCATCAAAATTTTGTCCTACATCCGACCTTTGGTTTAATGCATCTGCGTAGCCTTGATTTTTTGGTTGCTTAGCTAGATAAGTTTGGCTTCTATCGCTTCCACACATTCTAAGATCAGAGTTTACACTATTAACATACTGACAAGGAGTCACAATAATTTTATAAGGACCAGCACTAAGGCCGGGGATAAGTGTAGAGTTTGTTTGAATCTTCATTTTTTCACAGCTAACCGGTGTTTCAATGATTGTATTAGTTGATGAATTTATTTCAAATGGACATGCTTTAATCTCAATATAATCAGGCTCTTCTCCAGAGTACTCAACAAA
>PASJ01000017.1 GCA_002711925.1 Pseudobdellovibrionaceae bacterium
CGACCCCAATCCCAATCTCGTCGACCCCAATCTCGACGTTCATTTTCCTTCCAATTTACACAAAGTAACCGAAGACGTTCCACGCCTCAACCCGAAAGAGAAGTACCTAGGACTCCTTCGTCCATGACTCCTTCGTCCATGACTCCTTCGTCCATTATTCCAATGCCGAATTATCATGGTTCCCATGTTCCTGTTTTTACGACAAATCTAGAAAGCAATGAAAATCGCTCCAATTATTATTCTCTTTTTGAATACGAAGATTATAATATACGATATTATCATAACAATGAAATTCAGCAAGACCATAGTATTGAAATCATGAATACCATTTTACAATATATTAATGATTATGAAGAACAGGAATTTGAACCAGAACCACAAGAAGAACCACAACCTTATAAAGGTAATAATGACAATATTAAAAATAAAATACTGCAAAATACGATTGAAGCCGAATATAAAACAGTGAAACATACCTTGAAAAATGATACGTGTCCAATCTTGTATAGTACGTTTCACGAGAATGATATCATATGTATGTTTAAACCATGTAATCACGCCATCGATAAAACCATGTTAGATTCATTTATGTTTCATTTTTGTAAATGCCCCTTATGTAATGTTTCTCTTGTGAAAGACTAATTACACAGAACGATTGACAATCTCCATTTTAAAGACTTTGGATTTTCCTTTTTCAAAATACTTTTCCACAAAATCCTTATTTTTTTGAGAATCCAATGATACATGTGAAAACAAATCCACATGCATCGTCTTTTCTTCCGGATTTGTGTGAATTGATATATGCGCGTGTTTTAAAATACCAAATCCACTATACCCGTGATATTGTTTTTGGTTTACTATGGCATGTTTGTCATCCACCACGTAACTAAATGAATCTTGTAATTTGGAATTTAATAATCCAAATGTATCCCATGGAAAGGTGGACTCTTCCATTTCCATGAAACTAGAAGGAAACACATGCATTTCTGGTCTCTTCATCAACGTAAAATGATTGTAATTAGACCAATCCTCTATCATACGATTGCCAAGTTTCTCATTGGTTAAAATTGGCAATCGTTCATGATACTTTATATTTATCATAATATGAGTCATTATCTATATATAAAGGGTATTTTTAAATATCATCAAAATTTATTTCATCTTCTATTTCATGTTCTTTGTCTTTTACATCCAAACATGGATTCGTCGAGGAAGAGGACTCGTAACTAAAAGAAATACCAACCTCTTCCGTTTCATTCGTATCATCCATTCCACCAATTTGTTGTTGCTCATATTGCAATAAATGAGACAAATTGGTTTTAGATTCTTGTACTAAACGAGTTTTCTCTTGATGACTGTAAATTTCCAATAAATCCGCCTTTTGTAATTTTCCGGGAATGACCGTTTCCCATGAACGATTTCCCAAAATAACCCAGCAACCACAAGTGATTAAATTACTTTGTTTATTTCTACCTGAAAATTTATAACGAATAAAACCCAACCGTTCTTTTCCATCATGACAAAATACAATGACCTGTCCATTTCCAATCATCTTTGTTACAATTCCATACATTTCATCTTCTTGTTCGATTAATCGTAATTTACGAGAAAGAATCGCATCGCTATTCAAGTTCTTGCGCGCCCCCTTTTTGGTTCGATTGCCACCGATTTTGTTTTTTACCATGGTCTAATAATGAATTATATTCATTTATATTTATATTGTATATATAAATGAAACATTTGCATATGAAGATAAGAAAATTTCTGAAAGGAAAGAAATCTCCATCTTATATAAAATTAATTTTCTTTTTATTGAAACAAAAGAAAACCTTGAAACAAAAGAAAAAATCGTTACATAAGTTAAAAATAAAGTTAAATGGGTAAAATACGTTCTTGAACCTTTTTGGCATTTTCTTGATGATATATTAACGATGGTCGTCGTGTATAATCATAATGTAAAGAATCATTCAAACAAATGATAAACCAATTGTATTTGTCTTTAGGTATCTGTTTTTTATTTTTTTGTATAAAACGAAAACAAATATAACAAATCGCATAAAGATCCCACGAAGTACTTGCCTCATTTATAATTTCCTTAATGTGTGTTTTATAAGACAAAGTGTTTACAAATTTCTCTTCATAATGTTTGTAAATGTGTTTGACATATCTATCACGACTATCCTTGTCTTTCAAGTAAAGAACCCTATTTTTATCATTGTTATAATACAAATCAATAATATCAACCAATGTTTTCTCATCCATAGACCGTTCTTCCTTTATGAAAAAAGACAAAAGATAATGCTCGATGGGCCAAAAAAAGAAATTACTTGGTTTCCATATGGAAAAAAAATGTTTTAAATATTTCATGTTGGCTTGTCCATTTTTATAAAATATTTTTTTCGTCATGATGGACCGTCCAAAATCAATTACGTGCATCTTTTCCTTTTTTGTGACTAAAACATTTTTCATATTTAAATCATTGTGAATCACACCAGCGCATTGCATTAAATCTATGGCATTTATCATAAAATGATAGTATTTAAAGATTTTTTTAATGTCTAGTGAAGAAACATCTTTGAATAAATAGGTATGTAAGGTGTTTGATTTTACATAATTCGCATATAATATCTTGTAATTGGTTAACGTTTTGTATTTGTCTTGTGTAAAAAAATGACAATCCTTGTATTTATCTACTTTTTCTTTTTGTACAATACACGAACGAGTAACCGGTAAAAAAATCATTTTTTTTGTCTTTTTATTTATTTTGTTTATTTTTTTACCCAAAATGATTTCGTTTTCTGCCGTAAAGTCGTTACGGACAATTTTACTCATTTCTTTTTTCATTCCTTTTTTTACCTTATTTTTTAAATTACCATAACAATCTACTCTGGGATACATGACACAACCATACGCACCTTCTGAAAAAAAGGTTTCATTTTCATCCATGATAGAGGGTTCTTTTTCATCCATTATATACAATTCATATAATATAATATTGATTCTTATACATTTTTTTCATTTTTATAGAAAAGATGTCATCATCTAGGTTCAAACGATGTTGTTCCTGTTTACAGGATTCTTCGTTCAAGTCCAAAAAATGTTCCAAGGAATCGGCAGGTTTCATGGAAGACCACGTTTCCATACACGTGATAATATGACGTTTTACGCTTGAAATAAAGGCCTTGGAAAATTGTACTTCGTTTTTCCATTTATCATAATCGAGAGGAATTCTTTCTTCTATTTTCCTTTTTGTTCCTTTTACTATGTTTTTAATATGATAATATTTGATACTTGTAAATAGTTTTTGTTTCAAGGTGGTCCATGGGTCCGAATGAAACGTATATCCTTTATCCATAAGGGTGTTTTTTTCATCTTTCAATAGTTCAACTATTTTCGAATCAGTGAACCATGTTTCATAACTCTCTTTCAATGCAGTTCGAGTTTCAAATGCATGAATTTCCGCGAATTCATGCATTTCATATTTTAAGGTCTCATTGTGAATTTTAAATCGATATACCTGTTTTTGTGTCATTTATACATTCATATATCCTAAAAAAGAGTTATTCAATTTTTTAAACCGTTTTTAAAAAAAGAATATGATCATCGTTCATATGAATTGAACTTGTTTTCATTTTACACTGAAGAGGTTGATTGGTTTCGCTTGTTAAATTGATTTGTAAGATTTGTTGTGACCCGCGATAATGAATCTTGGGAGTAAAGGTCGTGGTTTGATTGATTCTTAAAGCGTTAAATTCCTTCAAGGTTCGGTTTGTTTCATAATCATTTAATTTTAATTTGAAATCAGATACATGAAAGGTTTGCCATGTATCGCTGACAATTTTTTCGGTTGGAATATAAAACGTAACTTTGTCTACCTTTACTTGATTTTGTGTTTGATACGCCCGAGGACGACAATATATCTCAATGCAAGGGGGAACCCCCCCAAGAGGAATATGTAGATTCATACATATATCTTCAATCTTTTCTAAATAAGGATAATAATGATAATGAGAAAAGAAAACGTCTTGACGATCATACGAACCCAACCAAAGGAGTTCAAAAGAATAACGACCACTAATATCAATGGAAGAATCGGATGACACTACTATATCATGTTCGTTTGTTCCATCCTCTATTTGACTTTGTGTTTGAAAAGACAAATCCGTAAAATCTACATTGACTTCACTTTCTAATGTCATCACAAAGGTGACCTTATAAGACCTCGGATGGATCACACGATTTAAATAAGGATTTGTTTTTGATTTATACGTTATTTTGCTTTGAATACCATCCCCGTAAATAAAGGGAATATTTATAAAATGATTATAAATGGTTTGGGAGTAATCTTTGCAATAAGTTGGATAATTATTATCATTTAAATTCAGATTTAAAGAAATTGGATTCACATAGAAAAATTGGTCCGCATATTGTGGAAACGTAATCCGTTTACACCCAATATACAAGTCCGGATGATTCTTGTTGATATAAACCGGATAATAATAACCATATCCCTTATAGGATGTTCCAAGGATAAAATAACGTTGCAATAAACCAACATTCATATAGGTGTTTACCTGGGAAGACAGTTCATCCAACATTTTTTCTTTGCGATAGGTCTTATTCTCTAATTGAAACATTCCTAGTAAAAAATCCCGACACGGATTATTTGACGTATCGTTTATGGTTAATGGAGAAGATGTAGTTCCACCAATAGTGGTGAAAAGATTCGTAAATGTATTCTGAATGGGAGTATCCAATGTTCGCATGTTTTCCAATAAAGAGGTTGTATTATGAAAAATAGCATTGAATTTTAGACTACCGGTCATATCAAAATAAATAGACCGAACAAAGTCATTTTGAATATTCTGTTTGATTAAACGACACTTTGGATTCAATGCAAAACTTGCGTCGACGATTGCGTTGTGAAAAGAGATGTGATAGGCATGGTTCGACCATTGAGTGGAATCCACCGCAAAACGTAAATGGTCAATGTTTTCTTCTAGTAATTCACCCTTTCGTATATTACATAAAAAAATGTTTTGAAATCGGTCTATTGGAACATATAACATTGCATGGGAATCCATACCTTGCAAAGACAAATCATACATGGGTTCTTGAAAAGAGGGGTCCAGAGACACTTGACCACTCAAATCAAGGTCCACAAAATCTAAAACAGAGGTCACTTCATAACCCACCTCATCTATACTACATGTTAACTCTAATTGTTTAAAATCATAAAGGATGTTTTGACTCGCATCAAAGCGTACACTATGATTATTCATAACTATATAGTATAATGACATTTATCTACTCTACATTGTCCAGTAAAAAATCAATAATATGAGCAGTTTGATTTAAAGTGGTGATTTCTGTTTTGGCGCTTTGAATATTGGACAATACCACTTGTCTTTCTTGTATCGGATTTCCAATTAAATACCAATTCTTATACCAATATTGCCAATTCTGAACTGCTATTAAGATATAAGGTAAACTGGTCGTATTTTTCAATTCTTCAATGATGGTTTGTTCATTTTCAGTTAACGTATTCACATTCTTATGATAAATCTTAATTTCCAGTTCAATACGAATGCGAACAAGATCGATAATCGTTTTTACATGATAAGTATCATTACGTAAAATAGACAAAAGTACGGAGACAAAAGACAAAGGGGTAGATTGTATGACCTTTGTTTGTTTCATCTTAAGAAAGATTTGATAAATACGTGGTTCCACAATATTATTGGCAAAATTACCAAAGGTTTCATTGAAAATTTGAAAATTTAAATTGTCCGGTTGATAAGTGAGTAAAAGAGACAACTGATCCCCATCTTCAAACGGATAACTAAAAATAATATCCACATAATGCACAAAATTACCTTTCCATATATCTAGTCTACGAATCAATTCTATGTTTGTATCTAAATCACTTATGTCCGTATACGAGGTATAAGACCCTTGATTGTATTTTGTACCTGGAATTCCATAAAAGGCATAATCTGGATATTCATCAAACCGAAGTTCCAACAATTCCGCACTGTCAATCGTTTGTAATTCAAAATTAACAAAACGATTTAAAGCGAACGAAGTCATTAATGCCGTTTCTTTGGTGAGAAACAAGGGTCCAAAATAATCCGTGGAGATTCCATCTTGATTGGAAGAATCGACGTAATAAACATATTGAGAAATGGTTCGCACATGTTTTTCAATGGCATTATTGACGGTTTGTGTAAATACATTTGATTTTTCCATCGATTCAGATGCATACGTATCATTTTGATCTACACCGATATTCGGATTTTCATTAAAAGTGGTTGCAACCAATACCTTAATAGGATTATCACTTAAATCATGATAATTTCGGTATCCTTTCTGTGTAAGCGCTTCTAATGTTTCCAATATTTTAAGATGAAAAGAAGAGTCCATTTCTTCAATCATGGACACAATGCGATTTTGAAAGATTTGTAAATTGTTTAGGCGTTCTATATTGGGAATGGCGGCGAACACGTGTCGCGCCAAGTCTCTTTTTAACGTTTGAATATGATGCGATTCTCGAATAGGTCCCTTGTTCAAGGAACCATCGTAAGGTTGAACAATCGCATTACTAAAGGCAATTTCATTCTGAGCAATATGATTGAAATTCCACTTTGTATGATCTACAAAGTATTCAAAATCAACATATTGAACATTTTGTTTCGTAATTTTCACGCGAAATAGATCCTGAAAATTTTCAAGAGGAACCTCTAGTATTGCTTCTGCATTTGAAGAGGCGTCGGGAAACCCGGGTTCATATATGAAAAAATCTTCCAAACGTTCAGGAAAAACAAGAGACAAAAATCGTTTGGATACCACAAAATCGAACATTAAAGTTCCGTCATCATTAAAATTTACACTATGAGTTGTGTTTTTAGAGGTCATAACTATACATAAGGTCTATATAAATGTAGTTTCAATCATGACGTGTAATATTGATAATCTATTTTTGTGGATTTTATATTCATTGTAATATTACGTAATGTAAAATCACTGGGATCAAAATTCACATTTTGACTCGTATTTGATTTTAAATACATGGTAATCTTAGAAACCGGTGTGTCAATATTATATGAAATAGATTGATTGTTTAACAGTTGAGATGTATCTTCATTTTTCTTCACATTTTGAATATATAATCCTCCAAATACATTCGTATATCCACTAATGTCGTAGGTGGAAGGATTATTGGACACGTCATTTTGAAAAGAAGACACTTTTGATGGAGGATATACTAAAAATACATTTGAATTCGCCACAATTTGTTGAAATTCAATGGTGCCAAACGTGGGATGTTCAAAAGAATATGCAAAATCACCCATATTCACACCTATTTGTAAACGATGATCAAAAGAAGTTACCCCCGATGCATTTCGTTTTTTATTCACCGTAAATGTGTCTATGTCCAAAGTGAGAAAATCTTGATTCTGAATCGACTTATTGGCAAGAATTTGAATGATGAATATCGGTTGGTCCTGACTATGGGTCAAGGAATCATCGGGACATGAACAACAACAACAATGACAACATGGACACCATGAGATGACCAATGTATTGTTTTGAGTAATCTCCGTTTCACTACTCGAAGAGGTAATATAATAGGAACTATTGGTTGAACTATTTGCCAAGGATACGGACCCCAACCCCATTTCTTGTGTTTTCCAATAAGAAGAATCATTACTCACATCCACAAAATCATCGGTAATAAAATAACCGAGGGTTAGATTTGAATCCCCATTATTATAATTATTTCCATTATCTTGTGTCAATTGAATGATTTGAAACGCCTGTTTAATATGTGGCAAAGAACTATTATACAAAGACGTAACAATTTCCGTTTGTTGCACGGGATTATTATTTATGTCATAATCCAATGTATAATTCCATCCATCATTGAATAAAATAGGATCTCCACGGTTTTGAAAAGCGCTGTGTAATACATTTTCATTTTGTAAATCCCCATTATCAAATTTTTCTTTATTATAATAGACATAATAGGTATTGCTCGTTTTATCATATAAATAATAAGAATTTAACATATTTAAATTGACTTTATAAACCTTATCTGATGGGACGATACTTTCTGACCCGCTCATATATTCTTTTGCTTTGTAGCGTATGAGTAAATTAAGACTGTCTCCATTCATAAAACGAAAAGGAATTAATTTACTGTTAAAGGACTCTAAATCTACAATTGTTTTTGTCGTGGAAGAAGATATCAATGTATAGATTGAACTACTTGAATCTGAAAATTCATTAAGACTTAAGTCATATTCACGATATCCACCACTCATATCCGGAGGTATACTATAAAAAACATGCTCTAAATAATCAACCGTATAACATTTTAAAATGACATTTCCTTCACTAAGGGTTGTATTTCCAAATAAATCACTATAAGATATGGTATTTGAAATATCAAAAAAGAGAGGTCCCGCATATTTATATATATTATTGTTGGACGCATCATAGGAATCCGTGAATTTAAGGTAAAATATTTCATCCACATGTTCTTGATAATAATCATCCATAATCGTTTTGATTTGATCTAAATAAATATTTTTTCGGTAATTATTGTTTTGACCATTGGTGGTATAGGGACTTAAAATATTTCCTGCTAATACACGAAACGAATTTCCAATACTATTTACGGATATTCCATGATTCACATGATAATATAAATTATTCGAAATGTCTCGTGCATAATCCTTTTCATAAAGTACCCCGTCATCCGTAAATACTTTTAATTCTTGTAACAAATGATTATGAATATTCACGTCTTGTTGAATAATATTGGAAAAAACGGTTCTTTTGTTTTTCAAAAGACTCGTGAGTTTTAAATCCGAGAAAAAAGACAAGACAAAATGATTGAATAAATCCTTTTTTAAATATTCCGTGGTTGCGGAATGTTTATTTAATACAAAACTGGGGTCTACAATCGCATTTGAAAATTCAACGGGACTTTGAGTATTATTCATGATATTCCATTTTGTATAATCCGTATAATACCCAAGTTCATTGTAATGCTCTATTTGAGTCAAATCACGAAATGTTATTTTTACATTTAAATAAAATAATTTGGAAAAACAATCACGAATCACCTCTAAATTCGCTTCTGATGCGTAATCGGTATTTAATTGAAAACTTTCCTGTTCGTTAACATCAAATACCACTTTTTGATACGAATAATACTCCGATAAATCTAAAGAAGCAACATCATGACTGTAATTATTGTTTGCAAAGGAAACGGAATAATTTAATAAAGGCATGATTTACCTATAATATATATTACCATTATAACATATATTACATAACCTATTTAAAATACTTAGGTCATATTAAGAACAACTTCATAGGTTCTTTCGCTAATTACATTACTATTTAAAAGATTAAAGGTGGTATCAAGTGGTTTATACTTCACAAGCATGTGTAATTTATCACCGGGCAAGAAGGTTAAAGGATATTCCGTATCAATTACATTGGTGACTAAACTACCTCCTGCACCCGACGCATCGTCGTCTTGAACGGCGTATAGATTATAACCATCTAAATAGGTAGAGAAATATGACCCATTTACCACCGGTGCCGACACTGTTTGCGCTGCCGTCGTATTGGTTAACCATACACGCCATTTGTCGCCTGATGCATCGACACCAATATATTCATTTTGTGAATTATCAGTCCAAAATGTTTGAACTGCCGTGGATAAACTATCAATAAGAATTTCACGACGGGTAGAATTATTCAATCCCGTACCCGAAATATCACCGTTAGAAACATCATCACCATCTTCTTCCCCAAGAATAGACGACGAAAGAATACGAAGAGGATTGAATTTAGAGAAGGTAGATGCACTGAGGTCTGCGTGACCTGCTTCTGCGGCCGATAAATCGGATGGGTCCGTCGTGTAATCCCGGAAAATTCCATCAAACGAATAATTTTGAGAACCGTCTTGTAATACACCGTAGTCTTCATCGGTCAACCATCCTGCTCCTTCAATCTTACTTAAAAGGTCATTTACTTCCGAATTGAAAGAAGCGTCAAGCGACGCGATACTCGTAAGCATCGATGGTTGATTTTTGAATAAATTATTTAGACGAGTCGTGCCAGTAATATCTTTTAACATGGAACGAAGATAATCCTTTTTAATCGATTGGTCGCTATGAGAGGTAAAGATGGCGCCACTTGAAACAACGGCATTTGAAAACGACACATCAGTCCACCCTTCCGATTTGGTTAAATAACGTACTTGTTCCGTGTTCAAAGTACCATTCGATGGATCATATAGAGGAACATTGAGTTTGAATAAATTCGCATAGTCAGACGCAGAAACGTCTACTACCGCGACAGCAGAACTATCCGCAGATACGAAACCCTTTTGGTAGAAAATATCCTTGAAAGTAAAGGTAGTAGTCATGGTCCCGGAAATGTCTCCAAGAGCGACGATATCGAAGTCAACGAAACTGTTGTCAAAAACGACGGAGTGAGTATTTACGACAGACATTTTTGTTTATACATTTATCTAATATTTTATTTATACTAAAAAAAATATTTATCCATAAACGATTTTCCACCCCCCCTGTATTTGAATCTTCTAATTGAATAAGGTTTCTATTTTTCGTCCATCTTGAAAGTGTAAAGATGTTTTTGATATTTTTCCTTGAAATCCATAATATTCGTTTTCATTGCTTAGAGTGAGTAATATTCCCAAAATTTGCTGATTTTCATTTAAATCCGTATCATAAGGATGGGTGGTAGAACCTTTTATGGTTTCAAAGGAACCACCATTTCCACATACATCTGACCAAATTAAATTACTAATATCATGAGAAAACCAGTTACTGGATATATCATTATTCATGTTATAATTTTTATCTTGGGTGATTGTCGTATATTTGTTTCCAAAATGATCGGGGTCGTCAATATCCAATTTACGCGTATATATTTCTATTTTCCAATTCCGTGTTTCGCTGGAAGAGGTTCCCTGATTTGTTTTGAATTCAATATTAGATATGTCTTTTAAATGGGGATAATAATTAAATGGAGAAATCCCCGTGGTGGATGTTTCCAATGTTCCCGTGTCATTCCAAAACAACCATAAAGAGTGATTGTTGTATCCACTACTTTGAAATATATTTTCACTCAAATCATTGTCTAATACCATCGTTCCTTTGCGGATATACAAATCACTTACATCTACGATTGTATCGGAATAATCGATCCCAATACTGTTAATGAGAAAAGAGTCATCAAATAAAACAGTTTTTTCCATTTCTAAACTCATGTTTAATAATACCTTGTAACTACGTGGATTTAAGGTACGATTTAAATATTGAGTACTTTTAGGATAATACGTTAGTTTGATTGCTAAATTATCATTGTATTGAAATGGTATATCAATAAAGGTTTGGTCCACTGCATTATAATCTACCATACCTGATAAATCCGGATTGGTTTCTGGATCAATGGCAAAATGACCATTGATGGGCATATAAAAGGTTTGGTTTGGAAATACATCCGTAAAATGTACTTCTTGATATTGAATTTGAAACAAGGGATGCAATGTTTCGATCCTAAGGGGATAATAGACCCCATACCCTTGGGAAGAGGTTCCCAAGACAAAGTAGTCTTGATTTTTTGAACTTTCATGAATCTCGTTTATCTTTGTTTCCAAATAATCTAAAAAAAGTATTTTCCGCGCTTCATTGTCGTCATTGTTTGCAAGGTCGTCCCCTTCTTGCACGCCCATGATATTATTGATTAGGGTTCTTACCGGATTACTGGTAGTTGTCGTATTATCCAAGGGGGCGTGTAATTTACCTCCAATACGAAGTAAGATATCGCGAATTTGAGAGTTAAACAAGGCGTCTAATAAGGTGGCTTCATGTACTAAATTTGCTTTATTTGAAAAGAGAGCGTTTAATCGGGATGATTTAGTGATTTCTTTCAGAATGTGTCGTACAAAATCTTGTTTGACCTTTTGATGGTCGGAATGTATATAAGGGTCCACGGCCGTTTCATCGGTGACCATTCCGTCGCTAAATATGACGTCATCCTCCAATCCCCCAAACCATCCCAAAGGATTTACGGCGTATTTCATGCTATTTAAACTATTGTCTTCTAAATCTTCATATTTAATGTTTAGTTTGAAAAGAGTATCAAATTTGTCTTTGGGTACTTGAAGAATGGCAATGGCGTCAAAATTAGAAAACTGGTCCGCACTAAAATAGGATTGAAAATAAGGATTTTCCTGAATGCTGGTTTCAATGTCCACGTCCAACATTTCTAAAATGGTATTCAAACGATTGAGATTATGGTCGTATAGTTTTAATACGGAATTTACGTCCAAGTTGATAAAATCAAAGGTAAGATTGTCTCCATTGAATGTGACGCAATGTTCCGGGTTTAACGTCATTTATATTTAAAGAAGGAAATTATCCCAATGGTATTTAATGTATAATAAGGGTTTCATGCAAAAAAATAATATTGCTTTTTTCTAAATAAAATGGTAAATGTTTCCATATATGTGAGCAATGGTTCCATGAGTTCTCCTTATTATACGTTTTACACCGACGCGGCAGGAACCCAAGAATTGACACCTCCAAATAGTCTTTATTTGAATAATACTTATACATTTTACCGTTTAAATGACGCCGTAAACCATCCTTTTTATATCAGTGATGTAGGATATGAACAAGCGTCAACGGTTGTAACCATTACGGGAGATGGAAATCCTCTTAGTGGAATCATCCATACCCAATCCATTGTTGTAGAATTTAATTCTCTTGATGCAAATGACTCATTGTATTATTTCTGCACAAGTCACTCGAATATGATTGGAACGTTTACTTTATTGGTACCACCTGTTCCCGCGGCAATTTTCAATAAATTTGTACAATTTAATGATGATGTAGAAATTAGTGGAAACGTCACCTTAAATGGTGTAATGACAACCACAGATAAAGTGGGAATTGGCAAAGAGACTCCCTCCGTGGCGTTGGATGTATCCGGAACCATAGAATCCACAAGTGATTTGGTGATTCATGGAGATATATCCGGTTCGGGTGCCAATCTTCGCAATATC
>PASJ01000018.1 GCA_002711925.1 Pseudobdellovibrionaceae bacterium
CTCCAGAGTACTCAACAAAAATGGAGGGCATAATATTACCTGCATGTTCGATGTCTTGTACTGTAAAAGAAGTAATTACCATTTTATCAGTTAGAGTCACTATTATCTCTGAATCTAAACTATCTTTTTGTACTAAAAAGTCGGGCTCTTGATTAATAACATTGAGTTCTCGTTCTTCAGGAGAATTCAATTTAGTTGAACGACTTTTACAAGAAAATAAAAAAGGAAGAACAAAAATAAAACTACGAAGATATATCATTTTAAATTATCCTATTTTTATCTGATTTTGACTAATAATATCTTAACTAAGTCTCAAAAAATAAAAAAGCGAAAGCTGAAATTTTTCTAGACTTTTCTTTGAAAAAAAAGAGGTGTTGAGAAAATACTAAAATAAAAATCAGGAAGGCGAAGGTTCTATAGGCATTTTTGTTTCAAACTGAAAACTTCGAGATTGAGAAATCATTATAAAATACAAAATAAAACATATGAAAAGACTAAAAATTAAAGCATAGAAAAAACCTGTCCACCCCCAAAAATCGATTATTTTACCCATAGGGTAACCTGTAATAGCTGCTCCAAAGTAAGCAAACATACCAGCAAAGCCATTAGCACTGCATGCAGCTCTTTGATCAACCAACTCAGCAGCATAAAGTCCGACAAGAACTTGAGGGCCAAAGATAAAAAAACCTATGAGACCAATGATGGACATCTCTAAGTACTGATTCATAAAAACTTGGTACCACAACATTGGAATTAATAAACCAAGCGCTAAGGTACAATAAATCATGTAGAGAGCTCTTTTCCCTGAAAAAAAACGATCCGAACACCAGCCTGCAACAACCATCCCAAAAAGACCACCGATCTCAAACCACGTTATACTCGATGCCGCAAGAATCATAGTATAACCTCGCTCTTTCATCAAATAAAGAGGTAACCAGTCGTTACAAGCTGTCCTTATAATATAAATAAAAAGATAAGACAGTGATAAATACCATACAAAAGGTTTGTTCAAAACTTCCTTAACAAGTGTTTTAAAAGGTAAACTCTTTCTCACTGGTGAAATTAAATTTAAATCTTTCTTTTTTGGATCTTTATATGCTTCAACAGGTGGTAACCCCATACTAGAAGGAACATCTCTTAGACGGTTTAACAAGATTAAGCTTATAAATATGGATATCCCTCCAGCAAAAAACATTGAATACCGCCATCCATATGAACCGGCAACACCAGCTATAATCAGAGGAATTAACGCACCGCCCACATTGTGAGAAGTACTTTTTATCCCCCACCACCAACCTCGCTCTTGTTTAGCAAACCAATAAGTCAACTGCTTAGTGCAAGGGGGCCATCCCCAGCCTTGAAAAAAACCATTGAAGACCCAGATTGCAAAAAATAGCCAATATGAGTCCACCAGCCCGAAGAAAAAATTACTGACCCCAGTCATAAATAAGCCAAAAGCCATGAAATACTGTGGGTTTGCATAATCGGATAACACACCACCGATAACTTTGCTAAAACCGTAGCTTAAATATAAAGCTGTACCTATCAAACCTAGTTCTGACATACTTAGATTAAGATCTTCAGCGATAAGGGGCATTGCAAAAGTAAAACTTTTGCGCGTAAAATAAAAAAAGACGTAGCCTATGTATATGGAGTAGAAAATCCTGAAACGCCAGTATTGATATTTTTTTTCAACCTCTTTCCTATTCGTTATGGGTTTTTTTTCTGGAGCAGATGATAAAAAATTCAAGAGCTTCTTTAACCCCATTTAACGATACTCCGCATTGTTATTAATTCTTCAGTATCTCGAAAAAATTAAATTTATTTCTCAAAGTTTACGTAAGATAAATGAGAAAAGAAGACTTGTCTACACAGGAAATAACTAGAAAGAAATTTACCCTAAAGAAGCAATATAAAAGATAGATCTACTGAGTTTATACAAAGCGATCTGATCAAATAATTCTTTTTCCTACTAACAACCGCTGGAAACATAGATCTGGTTAAAAGGTGAAAAAAAACAAAACTTTTCCTTTTGTAAAAAAAATACTTACAATATAGTGTCAAAAATCGTCGATTTGTTTTCATTTTTTAGTTAACTAAGGTTTTAAAAGTAAATTTTATGAGAAGACAAGCCAATCAAATCATTATCGAAAGTTTCCCCGTAGGTTCCTTTGCTTGTAACTGCTCTATCATCTATCACGCAACGACAAAAGATGCTATAATTATAGATCCAGGTAATGATGCAAAAATTATTTTAGACTTTATAAATAAATACTCTTTAAATGTTAAAAAACTTATTCATACTCATGCTCATTTTGACCATATTGGACATTCGGACCAATTAAGAAAAAAAACAGGCGCTACCATTCACCTACAAAAAGATGACTTATTTCTTTACAATCTTTTACCCCAGCAAGCACTTTTTTTTGGAGAGACAGTTTTATCAGCAGACCCTGTAGATGCTTTTATTGAAGATAACGAACTTTTCAAAATTGATTATAACAAAAAAGGGGCAATAAAAACTGTTGCAAACTCATTGGAAACACTTCATACGCCTGGTCATACTCCTGGTTCTTGTTGCTTTTACACCGAGTTTTTTGAACAACCGCTTCTTTTCTCAGGTGATACCCTTTTTTCTCAATCCATAGGAAGAACAGATTTACCGGGAGGAGATAGCGATTTAATCTTAAAATCTATCAAAAAAAGATTATGGCAATTGCCAGAAGAAACCATATGTATCCCTGGACATGGCCCAACTACTAATATATATCGCGAAAAAAAAACAAACCCTTTTCTTCAAACTTAAGTTTTACCTTATGAATATAGAAGATTTTATCATATGCTCAGCTGCTAAATTCGAAATTGAACCGATTTTAAAGCTCAGTCAAAGAAAAATTCGTTACCTAAGCTTTGGGATAGGGAGTATCAAAGCAGCCGTAATGGGACAAAAATTTAAAAATCAACTTGCCAACTCCAAACTTCTCATAATCGGTACATGTGGGTCTTTATCTTCGTTCACAAAACTCGAGCTTATCACAGTAGATAAAACATTTTGGCTTCCTACAGGGCAAAGAATAGGACAAGCATGGAGCTTAGAGCAAAATATTCCAAGTATTTCCCTTCAGCCAAACCCTATATTTAACGATTTGGTAAAAAAGAAGGTTCTAACCAGTCCAACCATATCAAAAAATGCGATCATAGATCCAAAAATCGAGCAAGAAATAGGCCCCAAAAGTGAACTTGTTGAAAACTTAGAACTGTACACATTTCTTAACGAAATAAAAGACTCGGTGAAGTCAGTAACTTGCCTCTTAGTTGTTACCAATGAGCTTTGTCAAAACGCTAGAGAGCAATGGAAAAGCAACCACAAACTTGCGGCAAATCTTACAGCAAATTATTTAATTAGAAAGGGTATGCTCTAGGAAGATTTTGGAGGCGCCGAGCGGATTCGAACCGCTGTCGACGGATTTGCAATCCGCTGCCTAACCACTTGGCTACGGCGCCTAACATTAATCAACACAGTAGCAAATCTTTGTTAACTATTCAGCAAAAAATTTTAACTCCCATGTTTTATTTCACAAAAAAACTCGACGCCATTAACTAATATTACCTATGGATCTTTTGATACTCAAAAAAAAGAGTTTTAAAGTGGGTTTAATTTAAAAATGAAATAAACATTGCAAAACGGCGTTAAATTTAGTTTTTATGGGGCTATTCTACTTTCCAAATGTTCAAGCCATTTAACTCGTTGGACATCAAATTTCAAACTTATCACACATCTTAAAGCCTATTGTCCACTTCATGTTAAAGGTAATAACGATTTGTTTTTAGTGGCTTAGTTAAGAAATACGTTATTTTTTTTTAGATCCAAAAAATAAAAAAAAAACCTGAGCATCTTGAATTAAGAAAGACTTGACGTAAGCTAATAATTTTTGTTTTATTTGACGTCCTAAAATCAAAATATAACAAGGCGTTAGCATATAAAAACTTCTTTAATATATGTTGTCTCACTCGGTAAATGACAGAAAACTCATAGATGAAAAGACCTCAAAAATGAACTTTGAAAATGAAAAATACGATGTGGTTATTATTGGTGCAGGGCATGCTGGATGCGAAGCAGCTCTTGCGTCTAGTCGCTGCGGTAGAAAAACCTTGCTCGTTACCCATGCCATGGATCGTATTGCTGCAATGAGCTGCAATCCAGCTGTTGGTGGGACTGCAAAAGGGCATTTAGTTAAAGAAATTGACGCACTAGGAGGAGAAATGGGTAAAGCCATTGATTCCTCCGGGATACAATTTAGAGTTTTAAATAGGAAAAAGGGCCCGGCTATTTGGTCCTCACGAGCTCAAGCAGACATGAGTCTCTACTCAAACTATATGAAATCTATTCTTGAACAAGAAGATAAACTTGCAATCAAACAAGACACTGCAAATTCTCTCATATTAAATGAAAATGCTAAAAAAGTTTGTGGCGTCAACTTATCGATTTTCGGAGCGATATACTGCGAGACAGTTATTATTACAGCGGGAACATTCTTAAATGGTCTTATACACGTCGGATCCCACAAGGTAAAAGCAGGAAGGGCTGGTGACCCTGCATCTATTACATTTGCTGAGTTTCTCAAAGAATCAGGCTTTCGAATGGGAAGATTAAAAACAGGAACCACTCCCCGCTTAGATGGAAAAACAATCGACTTTGAAAAACTTATTATCCAAAACTCTGATACAAATATTATACCTTTTAGTTTTTCAACAAAGGCAATCAAGCAAAAACTCGTCCCTTGCTATATTACACACACAAATGAAAAAACTCACAAAATTATAGCTGACCATATTGACAAATCTCCCCTATATAGTGGTGAAATTACAGGTATTGGGCCAAGGTACTGCCCATCTATAGAGGATAAAGTTTTTCGCTTCAAAGATCGAGTTAAGCATCAAATATTTTTAGAGCCTCAAGGCTATAATACATGTGAAATCTATCCAAACGGCATATCAACATCTCTTCCAATAGAAATTCAAACTCAATTTGTCAGAACAATTAAAGGGCTTGAAAGAGCTGAAATTATACGACCAGGCTACGCTATCGAGTACGACTTTGTAGATCCTACAGAACTTGGAGCAAACCTAGAAACAAAAAAAATCTCAGGTCTTTTCCTTGCAGGACAAATAAACGGCACAACCGGCTACGAAGAAGCAGCTGCACAAGGCCTTATTGCTGGTTGTAATGCTGCTTTAAAAGTCCAGAACAAAAGTCCATTTATATTGTCTCGATCAGAAGCTTATATTGGCGTTTTGATTGATGATCTTATAACAAAAGGCACAAAAGAGCCTTACCGTATGTTTACCTCAAGAGCTGAACACAGACTCTACCTAAGAGAAGACAATGCTGACTTACGACTGACTGAGAAAGCACACTCTGTTGGTTTGATCAAAAGTGAAGATTTTAAAACTTTCTTGGAGAGAAAAGAAAAAATTGACGCAGGCTTGCGCTTTATCTCAGAGAAAAAGGGAGAATCACTTAATAACTTTAATCATGAACTGAATACACCTATAAAAAAAATGTCAATAAAATCAATTTTAAAACGCCCTAATATCGAGGTTGATGATGTTGACTTTATCCCAGGTTTTGACAAATCAATTCAACGACGCATAGCAATCGAGGTCAAGTATGAGGGTTATATTGACCGAGAGCAAAAAGCTTTAAAAAAAATAGAAAGACTAGACAGAGTCAAGATACCTACTGATTTAATTTTCAAAGACATAAAGGGCTTAAGCAATGAAGTCATCCAAAAATTAGGTCACTTTAAACCAGAAAACCTTGGACAAGCATCAAGAATCAGCGGTATTACACCAGCAGCCGTACAAGTGCTTAGTATCTGGTTAAATAAAAGGTTTGAAAAAAAAGAAAGACTCAGCAAGTAAAAATTTAAACTAACTTACAAATTGGGGAACTTCATCATTTTGATGATTCGGTGAACTTAAATCATTTGTGATTCCTACTGTTTTTTTTATTGATAAAGTTAGTATTAAATTGTTGTCGCTAGTGTTTATTTCCTTATAATCAACACCATAAGATTCCATGATAATTTTTACAAGCTTATAATCTTCACAAGTTGTTTGTTTTATCTTTTTAAGCTGAAAGTTTTCATTTAGTAGAGATAAAATAATTATATTTCCATCATCAAATGCTTTTAAACTTAGAACAAAGGTTATATTTTTTTTCATGCAAAAAATTGATTCGAAAGACTGAATCATCTGATAAAGAATTGTAACCCATAAACCAGGACGCTCTAGTTTAGGAAGTGTTTCAGACCCGTTTAAATTTTCATCTTTTGTCAGGTCAAAATTTATTCTCGTCGTTGAGTTTTTTCTCAACATAAGATTGACTAAACTCAGACAATCTTTAACTGTTAAGCAATCCTTACCTGTACACTTGTCGTTAAAACCTGATTGCTTCAGCCAGTGGCAAATAATTTCACTACTATTTGCTAATTTATTTCTTAAAGATTCAAAAACCAAAGCAGATTTCATGTGAAAGTTAGAAATATTTTGGATTAGTTCATTAAAAAAAAATATTTGTTCATCAAGAAGTGATTTTGATTCAAGATGACCTGGCGTTTCAGCAAGTGAGCGAATAAACTTGCGTGCATCTTTTCCATTCAGACCTTGTTTCCACCGCAAAAGATTCTCTTTAAGAGGTTCTATGCTCTCAACGGAGTTATCAACAAAAAAACTTTCTAAAGATTTTGTCATAGATCGTATTTGATCTATTTCTAATAAAATATTCCTTCCCGAATTACGTAATTGTAAGGATAAAGATTGAGATGAAAGTGACCCCATAAAATTATTTTTTTTCTGCTGTATTTTGTCATTTAAGACTTTATTGTCATGTTTTAAATCATTAATTTTATCGTTTAATTTATCTTCTTTTTGAAGTAGTTTGACAATAAATTCCATTATAGATTTACTACCTTTTATCTTTGTCTGATAACAGTGACGATATAAGTCATCAGTCCCCAATTTGCCAGCTTTTTCAAACCAATCTAGTATCTCTTTGGTCTCATTATTTTGTTCAATTCTAATTTTTCTTGTCCAAAATATTAAGAATAGAAATATTAATATCGACAAACAAAATAAGAGTAAATATATCTTGTTTTTTATCTCGAAAGTGTGATTTGTAATAAATCCCATGAACTGATAATAGTTATCTTGATATGATACATTTAAGTATTTACCATCATGCATAAGCATTGAAGGCAAAAAATATTGACGTAAAGAGTGATCTAAGCTCCCATAAAAGTTAACTTTTTCATCAACATTTGGGTACAAAGTCAGCCATGATTTACCCAGTTCGACACTAAAAACGAAAAGAAATTTATTTTTTGTATCAATCTCTACTTCTTTTACTAAAGAAAGAAAGGGATATGTTTTGCCGTAGCTCCAGTGATAAGAATCTTTTTGTTCACCATTGCAACTCAAATAAGTTTTAGATTGTAAAAATGAGTTCGATAAAATCTTACAATCTTTGTCAAAAACTTGTATCTGATCAATCTCAGAAATTTTAAGGGATGCAGATAATAAGCCTTGAAGGGAGTTGTATTTTTTGTGTAATAAGAATTTTTTTATATCTTGATTATCAAGAACATTATAAGCTTGATTCAAAAGGTTTAATCTTGTTTCGTTTAAAGTTTTAGAAACTTTCTTTTTAAGATTAAAGACTCTTATTTTTTCGGAATTAATAAAATTAATGAAAAAAACACTCAACATAGAAAAAACACAAAAAAATATAGAAAAAAACACCAATCTGATAAAAGAATCATGCTTTTTCAAAGTGATACCCCAACAAAAGAGAGGAAATAGTACATGTGATAAATATTATAATTTATTTTAACTCTTTTTTTCCACAAGCTCTAGTAAGATTCCACCTGTTGATTTTGGATGAACAAATGAAATTCTTGTGTTATGAGCTCCTTTACTTGGAGTTTCATTGATAACAGCTATTTTATTGTCTTTCAAAAAGTCTATTGCTTTTTCTATATTAGATACACGAACGGCAACATGGTGAATTCCTCCCCCTTTTTTTAAGTAAAAATTTTTAATCGGACTTTTTTCTTCATCAGTAGATTCTAGTATTTCAAGTTTAGCTTCAGTGTTATCAGTTTTTTTATCAGACATGGGTAGAATATGAGCTTTTATATTTTGATCTTCTATAATTTCCGTCGAAGGTTCCGCAGAAAAAAAAAGTTGAAAAAAATTTTTTGCTTTTTCTAAATCTTTAGGAACAATCGCAATATGATCGATACCATTGATAGTAAATTCTTTTTTCTTATTTGACATAAACAGACTCCTAATAAATTTAAAATTTAAAGAATTTACAATACAATTTGTTTCACAGATTTTATATGGTTCACCTTTTTTAGGTCTTCTAAATTTTTTCGGCCAACTAGGGTGTCAATTTGTATGATTGCTAGGGCATCACCACCTTGTTCTCTTCGAGATAGATCAAATGAATTTATATTGATTTTAGAAGACGCTAGTTGACTTCCTATATCTCCGATAACACCTGGTTGGTCTTCATTTTCGATGATAAGAAATGTCCCAGTTGGCTTTATATCAAAATAAAAATCATTTATGGTAGTCAATCTCATATATTTTTGATCATAGACAATTCCGCCTATTTTCAAAAGATCACCTTTATCACCTTTTAAGGAGATTAACATCGCTGATTTTTCTTCTTTATCAAGGTGAATGTCAGATTCTAATAATTCTAAACCTAATGTTTTAAAATGCGAAGAAGCATTAACATAGGAAACATAAGCATTACTTGAAAAATTGACATAACCTTTCATTAATCCTAGCTTAATGAGCCCCTTATCAACGTTTACGAGATCACCTCTATATGATATTTCTAATGATGTAGGGTTGAAAGAACGGATTTGTGAAATAGCTGTACCGATTTTTTCAGCGAGAGTAGCATAGGGAACGATATAAGGATTATCAATTGATGTTACCTGAGGAAGATTAACAGGAAAATCAACAACTCCTCCACCCAGTGCTTTATGAACTTGCTCAAATATGGTTTGACCAATCTTTTTTTGAGCTTCCAAAGTTGAAGCTCCTATGTGTGGTGAGCACCAAACCAAAGGATGCTCAACAAGCTCTCTTTTTGGCAATGGTTCATCTTCCCAGGTATCAAAAGCACAGCCTAATATTTTACCCTTATCTAACTCTTTAAGTAAATCATTTTCATTAACAACACCTCCTCTAGATGTGTTTACGATATAAGATCCTTCGGGAAGCTTTTCAAGAACCTTACGATCAATCATCCCTTTTGTCTCTTTATTAAGAGGTACGTGACAAGAAAGTATACTAACTTGACTAGCTAGATCATAAGGACTTTGTGATGGAACAACTCCGTGACGAGTAAATAGCTTAGGGGCAATATATGGGTCATAGGCATAAACTTGCATATCGAATCCTTTAGCAAATTTTGCAACTCTATGACCGACATTTCCAAGCCCAAGAAGACCGATACATTTATCCTTTAACTCAAAACCAGAGAAAAGATGCCTATCCCACCCCCCACTTTTCATTTTAATAAATGCTTGAGGAATTTTTCTCATCATAGACAACATGAGTCCCATAGTATGTTCTGCAGCAGAGTTCGTGTTCTTACCAGGAGTATTAATAACTAAGATACCTTTCTCAGTTGCATAATCGATATCTATATTTGAAACACCCACGGCTGCTCTTGCAATAATTTTTAATTTTTGTGCACGATCAATTAACTTATTATCAAGTTTTGTCTCACTTCTAGTCACAATAACAAGACAATCGCTGATCAGGTCTTCCAACCTCTCCCTCCGTACGTCAGGCTCATATATGACTTGGTAAGACTTTAAACTTTTAAACTGTTGAATCGCTGAGGGGTGAATTTTTCCCGTAATAAGAATCTTTTCCATTTTTACGCCTTTGTATATATTAAAATAGAAATCGTTATTGCAAAAAAGAGTATAAAAAAGCTTTTAAGCTTGGTCTAGCAAAATAAATTTATATTATTTAACCAAATCTAAAAAAGACGATGCAAAGAACAAATCGTTAAACAATAAATAGTTTTACTTTAGTTTTAAGCTTGTACGAATATGAGGAGTTTTAGAAGAAGAAAAATTCATTGGTAGTAAAATTTTTTTTTCACCTTGAATTTTTTTTTGCTTGATTTTTTTTTGAACAACAAATGTAAATATTTCATTAGAAACTATTTTTCGTAACTGCCTCCAATACCCAAAACTATCTGTTACTCCACAATCTTGACCGTTGCAATAGACTTTTGCTCCAGCTACTGGTTGCCCTTTTTGACTCAAGGTTTTTAAGCTAAAAAAAACTTTTTTAGGTAAAGCTTTATTTTCGTACTTTATCACAAGACAAACACCAAGGAAAAAAAACAAAAAAAAGATAAAATATTTCATATTTTTCATAGTAGTCTTCTCTTTTTAAAAATTGATAAAAATAAAGTTTTCCTCTTTTTTTCAAGCTTATAAAAGACTGAGCACACCAAACACAGGTAGATAGTATAGACATCAATAATTTGTCAAAATAGGCAAACTGTTCCTAAACAAAAAAAAAAAAAAAAAAATAAAGATATACAAACACTAGAAACTTGAGAGAAAAATTTACTTATACAAAAGAAAGGGAAAAAATTGCTCATTGAAAAAATTTGTAAAGACTTAAAAAAAAGAAACCGATAATATTATTTCAATATTAAGAGGATTTTTTATGAAAAGGCTCTATTACTTATTCTACATTGCTTTATTGAATGTTTGCTTCTTGTCTTGTGAAGACAATGAATCAATTACAGAAGATCAAAAGCAATCAGACATCCCCTCTCAAGGTGAAGCAATAAGCGAGCTATTATCCAAATCTTGCCAAGAAAATTTTGATTTAAGTTTGCCTCTTATCTCAAAAAATTATAACCAAAGTCCTTTCCATTTAATAACAGAAGAAACCACTATTGATCTCGTTGATCTTGGAGATAATTGTCAGTCTCTAAGGCTTGAGGCTGAACTTGGGTCTTTTGACTATCTTCACTGGAAAGCTTGTCCAATTGAAAATATAAAAAACTGTTTAGAAGGAAAAATTGCTCTCACTTCTATGCTTATACCGAATGTTCCGAGCGACCGGTACAATTTCACATTTAAAGGCTGCTACGATGATGATCCCATTAGAGCTAACTCACCTGGTATAAAAGAGTGCTTGAGTTCTTTAAGTAACAAAAGTCTTGATGCAAGACAAAATTGCTTTTGCTCACAAACACCTTCAGAAGAAAAATTTTATATGCCTCCACAAAATTGTAGCGAAAAATCTCGCGAAATACAAGAAAACCTTTACCAAAACATAAATAGTAAGATGCTTCAAGAAGTTGTGGATTTCCAAGCAATGTTGGAACTTTATATAAAAAAATGGGAAGGATTAAGTTTAGAAGAGAAAAGACAAAACCTAAACTTTCTTCCTAAATATAGAGTGATGGGAAATATTTTAAATACCCACGGCAGCTTTTATCTAAGAGATCTTATTCGTTTAAGGTTTAAAAGTCTAGAGTCTGATATTACACAAGGTTTAGAAGACCGTGAAAGTCAAAATTCTTTTTTACTGTCTCAGGAAGAAAGTTGCTTTATGGAAAAAAATAAAGATAAAAAAGAAGTGACGCCACAAGAAGACTCCAATGACCTTCTGATCATATCTAATGATACACCATTGAAGGTTTTAGAAGCAAAAGAAGCCAGTGAAAGACCAGAAATTTTAGGAAAAAGAGAGGCTTTTAAAGAAAGTCAAAAAAAAGAACTTAAAAGCACCCTATTTGCCATCGGCATAGCTTCTATGCTTTTTGGATCTTTTTACACAATATTTGATTACGCAATTATGAGCGTTCCAAGACAACAAAAAAATATAAACTGGAGTGATGATACAGGTGCTATAATGAAATGGCAGAATAATCTGTCTGAATTTAATGGAGTTGTAAGAACTAACATATCTCTGGACATAAGAAAAGCAGCTGAGAAATTTTACAAGCAGAACGAGGAACTTATCCAAAAGTTTGGCTTCGAGGATTTTGTTGATAATAAGGTTTTTCAAAGTATACAAG
>PASJ01000019.1 GCA_002711925.1 Pseudobdellovibrionaceae bacterium
ACAGCAAAATTGAATAGTGAAAAATGGTTAGCTATCCATCGAACAGCTCATAAAATTGGCATCAGATCAAACTGTACAATGTTATATGGACATGTGGAAAGCTTTGAAGATCGAGTACATCACATGACCCAGTTGAGAAATTTACAAGATGAGACAAAAGGTTTTAACGTCTTTATTCCACTCGCATTTCAACCCCATAATAACCACATGGGCATAAAAGACTATACATGCGGACTGGATGACTTAAAGACAATAGCAATAGCGCGTCTGTACCTTGATAATTTTAAACATATTAAGGCATATTGGATTATGCTAACACAAGATATTGCCCAAATTGCTACAAATTTTGGTGCAAATGATTTAGACGGCACTGTTGTGGAAGAGAAAATCTCAAGTATGGCAGGAGGTACTTCTGGAGGTTCTTTATCAAAAGATCAAATTATCTCCTTGATCAATAAGGCCCAAAAAGACGCTCAAGAAAGAAACTCTATTTATGAAGCAATTTCAACTAAAAAAAAATACAAAACAATAAATATTCAAAAAAATTTTCTTAGACCTAACAAGAAATTCAGCAATGAAAATATAAATAGATTAATTAACTCTTCTTTGGTTCAACTTGGGTTAGAGTCAGAAAATATTAAATTTGAAACAAACCAAAATGATCTTATTTCTGTCGCATTGAATTTTGAATACACGCCAGGTTCTCTCGACTCGGCAATGAGTGCTTACACAAGCATATCCCAAAACTACAAATATCCACACGGTTTGATGATTAATTTGTGTGAAAGCCAGTATACTAGAAGCGCTCCCCCTAGTTGGGCTAAAGTTGTTGACGACCTTAACACATTCAAGCAAAATTTTCCTAATCAAAGCATTAGTATCCGCGGGTTAAAGATCCTGTGGCAAATCGCTCAAAAACAAAAGATCGATATCAAAAACCTCTTTAAAGAAATTTCACAATTGGGAGTTAAAAGCATTGAAAGCTCTTTGTTCGAGTCTGAAAGTACACTTACAAATAGCGAGATAATTGATCTTCATGCTGCAGCGCATCAAAATGATCTACCAACAATTGCTAAAATAGAGATAAGCTGTCCGCCAAACGGCACAATTATGTGGGATAGTTTTATTACAAGATTAGAAATTTTTAATCAGTTGCAAGAACAAACAAAAGGAATAATGGCTTATATGCTCCAACCTGCCAGTAACAGTAATTTAATGTCACTAGAATATTTAAAGGCCCTTTCAATAACAAAAATACTTAGTCAACAGGTTACAGAAATTATTAGCCCTATCCCTGTTATCCCAAGCTTCAATAAAGCTGAAACAATGAAAGATACATTTTTTTGCTCACAAACAAATAAACTACTCCCGCTTTGTGTTTTATTTGGATCAACGGACTTTGGAAATATTAAAATAAATACTTCTAATGAAAAAGACTTATACTATTTAAACAAAGCGGTTAGGGCAAATAAGAAAAATTTCGCATTAAGGTTAAACAGATTCATGAAAAAAGAATTTAATCTTTTCCACTAGCTCAGTAACTATTTGAGAAAAATCTAATTTGTAAGTAAAATCAAACTTATCTTGAGTTAACAGATTAACTTAAAAGAGATATTTGATATTATGAAATCACAAAAATTGCATAAGTTATTTGATGCGACTCCTAAAAGTCACAAGAAAAAAATAAATGATGAGGAAAAAAAAAGTACCTCACGGAAAAAATCGAACAGTCCTAGACAAAATCTTCCTTTTCAAGTTCTTTTGTTTAGTATATTAGGTTTGAGCGCAGGTATTCTCACTGGCCTATTTTTATTGTCCCAAAAAGGCAACTTTTTAGCTAAGAGTCTAGCACAAACATTTCGTACACTCACAACTTTAGGATTCTAATGGAATTAATAATTGAAATTATTGAATGGCTTAGGCCACTCGGCTCATTTGGCTTACTCGCAATTTTTTTAATCCTCGTACTGTGCGGATTTGGTCTCCCCTTGCCCGAAGATATACCTTTAATGGCAGCAGGTATTCTTGCTGGACAAGACATTACTGAATTTTGGACTACCAATATTGTTTGTATGCTTGGTGTTTTAATCGGTGATAGTGTTGTCTTCGCCTTAGGGTGGTACAAAGGGAATAAAATCAAATCCTCATATTTATTTAAGAAAATTTTCACACCCAAAATAGAAAAGAAAATCGGTGATTTTTATTTGAAATATGGAGGAAAAACAATCTTTTTCGCTCGCTTTGCTCCCGGTCTAAGAATGCCCGTTTTTCTAACAGCAGGTATATATAAAGTTCCATATAAGAGATTTCTCACTCTAGATGGAACTGCAGCCATAATAAGTGTCCCCGTTTGGATAAGCTTAGCTTATTCTTTTAGCTCAAATATAGAAGTCTTGATGGAAAAAGCTCATCAGTTTCAAATTGCCCTTTACATCTTGTTAGGTATGGCTTTACTTCTAACACTCTATCTTGTTTATAAGAAAAAAACAAAAAATAAATAAGCTAATCAATTAAACTCTCTTCATGCCGCAAATTACCTCGATATATTTCTTCTTTTAGAAAATCTCTTTCCCCTTGCAACTGATCAGCAAATAAAATTTTGCACCATAACCTTTTGCGTGGGTTCCAGAAATACCCATTCTGTTTAAGTTTTTCCTTTAGCTCAAAAGGTGCACCAACAGCTTGAATTTCATATTGCTTTTGATAACTATTATGAACAAGTTCATGGATATACTTTTTTATAACCTGAAATGTTGTAGCACAATCAAATAATGCTCTGTGAGGAAAAGGGTTTACAAACCCTTGGTCGCATGCAAGATAATTTAAAGATTGGGATTTGAAACCGTATTTTTTCCAATCAATATGACGGATACTACAAGCCCAGTGACATTGAGTCTTCTTAATTTCATCTTTTTTCATTAAAAAAGCACGATCAAATTCCATATTATGTGCAATAACAATAGAAGCCTGCGAGAAATAAGAACCTACTAACGACCAGTCTATTGTTTTTCCTTGTAACAAAGTTTCTGTAATTCCTGTTATCTTTATTATTTCCGGTGATAACGAAGTACCAGGATCCTCAAGTTGTGAATACATCGATGTAATCTTGGCTTCTTCATCAGAGTAAACAGCAAACTCGAGCAAACCTATCTCGATAATCTTATCTTTCTCAGGGTCCAAACCCGTCGTTTCAACATCAACAATTAATCCATAATCCAAAAGAATTCTCCTTTATACCAGTAACCCTTAACCTATAAATAAATATATTTTGATAAAATCATGTCCACCCTACTCTAAAAGTCTTTAGCTAAAAAGTATTTTTCACTTAACCTATTGTTTTTATGAAAAAAGATCTTCCTAAAGTTTTTTTTTTTTCTTATAGTAAAATAAAACAAACAAACAAACATAATTAAAATCAATATATGAATGATCAACTCTCGCCAAAAGTATTGTATCAAGCCTACTGTCAAGGCTATTTCCCGATGCCAGACCATGTTACGAATGAAATCTTTTGGTACAGGCCAGACCCTAGGGCTATTTTTCCTTTAGACAAATTTAGGGTATCTCGTTCATTACAAAAAGTCATCAGAAAAAAATTCTTTGAAATTACTTTTAACCAAGCTTTTAATAAAGTTATCCACTACTGCGGATCACGCAAAGAATCGTGGATAACAAAAAATTTTATAAATGCATATACTGAACTACATAATTTAAATCAAGCACACTCTGTTGAAGTTTGGTTGGACGGAGAACTTGTCGGTGGAGTTTATGGTGTACATATTGGAAGTGCATTTTTTGCTGAATCTATGTTTTTTAGGGCCAGTAATGCATCAAAAGTTGCATTATATTTTCTCATTGAAAAACTAAAAGAAAAAAATTTTTTCTTGCTTGAGTGTCAATTTATGACTGATCACCTTAAAAGCCTTGGTGCCGAGGAGATATCAGACAAAGACTATATCAGATTACTACAAGCTGCAATAAACAAAGCAAGCCTATTTACCTAATAAAAAAAATATTTTTTGCTAAGTAAATTACATATTTTACCGTAAATCTAAATAAATCTTGCTATTATCTGGACCAACAAGACTAATAAACTCTACAGGAGTTTCATAAACATCTACAAAGCCATGAGCATAAATTACTTTCTGTTGTTCATACTTAAGGTTTGAATAAAAATTAAGACTATTATTGAGATTTTTAATTTTTGAAAAGTAAGCATTCAAATCCTCGTAAAGCTCTTTGTCTGGCAGGTCAGAAATAGTCTTGATTTTGGTTTTCGCGCTATCAATATAAAAAGGGTTTTCTCCTAACTTTAAACTGTCTGGAAAGAAAAGATCCACTTCTGTAGGTTCAAATGCTTCTTCAAGATTATCAGGACTATTCTTAAATACTTGAAAACTTAATAAGCACTTATAAAGGTTTTCTGCAGCTTTATTTAAACTATACTTTATTTGAAAATTTCGATAAAAAGTAGATGCTTTAATAAAAGAAATATCGGATTTATTAATTATTCTTAAGTGAGTAGGTCTATTTTCAGATTTTGATTGAAGCTTTCGACAAGAGTTAAGGGTATCTTCGTCGTAACACACCTCAGCACGAGAAGAAAGTATATCGGAATATTCTTTATAACTATCACTATCAGCTATTGTGAATATATTAGAGTGATCTTGATCTACATTAATTTGACGTTCATTTAAAAAATTACAAAAGTTAGGATATAAATTAGTATCTATTTCATGAGTATCAGTCCATTTCCCTTCAATACATTTGTACTTATTATCATCAAAAAAAATAATTTCTCCCGGCGAATCACAAATTTCTCCTGGTAGGTCTTTACCAATATCTAAAGACAATTTATCCATAGAAATATCAAATTTTTCTAAAGCTCCTTCAGAGGTACAAAAATAATATTCTGCAGTTTTGAGGAAATAAATTTTTTTATTTTTATTCTCACTACATTTTGTCTTTTTATAAAAATCATCTATATCATTGGCAATTATAACCCCTTTTTTAATTAAATCATCTTCTGGTTTGAATGAAAAATTTTTTTGCTGCATACAATTATTGATTAAGAAAAAGAGTATGAATAAAAGTTGCAATTTTGTATAAAAAATAATCATAATATTATCCTCAGTGTAAAAATAATCTTTATTTATTATACATAATAGCTAAATTTATTATATAAATAAAAATGGATATTTCGTGAATTCAAAAGTTCATTTTTTTTTAATAAGGGGAAGACCAAAAAATGAAAAAAATTTTTATTTGCTGGATTTCGTTTTTTTCATTTATGAATTTTAATTCTCAAACTAAAGAATTAGAAAAAAAGGAGATATTATTTTTCGAAGTAAGAGGTGGATACTTAGACTATAATATTGTATCTACCGAAAACCATGGTGAAATCGATTTTACTACCAGCTTCGCTAAAGAAATGGTTTTGGGCTATTTTTGGAGAAAAAATTATACTTTATCAATAAGTTATACTATTAGAAATTTTGTAGACTGGTCAGAATTGGACGATAATAAATTTTCTAGTTATTCTTCATTTGAAAATAAAACAATCATACTTCGAGCTGAAAAATCATATCACGTATCCAAAAGAAATTCTTTTGCTATAGGTTTTGGAATTGGTGGAGCTCAAAATAAAATGAACTCAATCATTGTCCTTACACCCCAAAAACAAGTATTTAAAACAGTTGAAACTTCCACCACAAACTCCCTATCATTACTTTTCTTTCTAAACTCTCAAACTAGGATTTGGTGGAGATTTGAACTTATACTAGAAACTCGTTTTGCAATTCTTGGTAAAAGTGAAAGCGCAAAAAAAGCCGTAGATGAAACAGGTCAAGAAATAGAGCAAGAAGCTTTAAAAATAAATTATATAAGTGCAGTCGAGGGGATCGTTGGTTTGCGTTATACCCTTTAATTATCTGCTTGCTTTGAATTCTTTTCTAAGTATATCTTTTCAACGATAGCTTCTGACTTTTCAATAATAACGTCAATATCTCTGGAGCTATTTATACCAGCTCGTACTCGGTCTGTTTTTCCGCCCCCTCTACCGGGTGCAATTTCAAGTATTTGTTTTAGAATAACTCGAGCATCAAATGAAGAACGAATCTGACGACCGACAGAGATCAAAAGAGATAGATTCTTGTCTTCTTTATCACAGTGAGTTATTATTGCTATTCCTTGAGGCAATAAATCACGAAAAGTATCAAGACTACCTTGAAGATCTTTTTTATCAACAATGTTTGAGTCTAAATCAGTTACAAGTAAATCGAATGATTGTCTGATATTTTTTTTCTTAGAAACAACTGTGTTTTTAATGTAGCTTCTTACTCTTTCTGATTCAAATTGTCTGATAAGTTTCTCTTGTTCTTTAACTTGGTTTTTAAGCTCTGAAACTTTTTTATTTATTGTATCTTTATTAACCTTCAAAATCTCTTCCAAGCCCTCTAATACACCAGTCCCTTTTTGAATGTTTTTTATAGCAACATTACCTGTTATAGCTTCAACACGTCTAATACCTGCTGCTATGGAGACTTCGCTTAGAATCTGAAAAACACCTATCTCACCGGTAGCCTTAACATGAGTGCCGCCGCAAAGTTCATGACTAAAGTCTTCCATGCTTAGGACCCTAACAAAATCATCGTACTTTTCACCAAACAAAGCTTCTGCCCCAGAAGATTTAGCTTGTTCCAAAGGTAAAATGTCTGTTTTTACCGGAAGATTTTCTTGTATTTTTTCATTAACAGTCGTCTCAATTTGCTCTAACTCATCCTTTGACAAACCTTTGTGATGGGTAAAATCAAACCTAAGTCGATCATACCCTACATAAGAACCTTGTTGATTAACATGGGAACCCAAAGCTTTTTTTAAAGCAGCATGTAACAAATGAGTTGCACTATGATTTTTCATAATAGCATGTCTTGCACCCACATCAACTTGGGCAGTAAACTGAGAAAGATTGTCTTTTGAAACAAGTCCATCAATTAAAGTACACTTATGTACATGTAAGTCTAGAACCTTAATAGTATCTTTTACTTTGAGTTTCAGATTTTGATTTTGTACATATCCTATGTCTCCAATTTGCCCACCACTTTCTGCATAAAAAGGCGTACTATCGAAGACTATATAAACACAGTCGTTTTCTTCCTTAAACCTTGTAGTCTTAACTTGTGCATCCAAAGAATCATATCCCAAAAAACATGTTTCTCGAGATGGATCAAGAATAACCCAACTCTCTTCGCTTAAAAAACTACTTGAAAATTTTGCAGATTTTCTAGCTCTATCTTGTTGTTCTTTCATATGCTTTTTAAAAGAAATTTCATCAATAGTTAAATTATTTTCCTCTGCAATTATCTTTGTTAGATCTAATGGAAAACCATATGTATCATGAAAAAGAAAAACGTCTTCTCCTTTTATCATATGCTCATTTTTCTTTTCTAAAGTCTTTACTAAACGATCCATTTTTTGCAAACCTTGATCCAAGGTATTTAGAAATCTTTGTTCTTCAGATCTTATAACTTCTTCAATAAAATTTTGTCTACTTGGAAGCTCTGGATAACTCTCTTTCATTATAGAAATTACGGTTGAAACTAATTTATATAAAAATGGATTTTTCTGTCCAAGCTGATGAGAATAGCGGCTAGCTCGTCTTAGTATGCGCCGAATGACGTAACCTCGACCCTCATTTCCTGGAGTTATTGAGTCACAGATAGCAAAGGTTAAAGTTCTTACATGATCGGCTATAACGCAGTGCGCCATACCATCTAGACCTTTTTTATGTTGAATCTGTGTTAACTCAGTAATTTTATCTATAATGGGAGCAAAAAGATCTGTTTGGTAGTTTGTTTCTGAACCTTGTAGAATTGCACAAATTCTTTCTAAACCAGCCCCTGTATCTACATGCTTTTTACTCAAAGGCTTTATGGAGCCATCTTGTAGTCTCTCGAATTGAATAAAAACTAAATTCCAAATTTCAACATAACGTTCATTTTCTCCATTAACCCCTAAATCCTTATGTTGAAAAGTTTCTTCTTGTGTCGCAAGGTCTCCCTTATCAAAGTGAATTTCTGTGCAGGGCCCACATGGACCAACAGAACCCATTTCCCAAAAATTATCTTTATCAAAGCGAAGGATCCGATCAACTTTTATATCTGTATATTCTTGCCAAATTTTATGAGCTTCATCATCGTCTTTATAAACTGTAACGAATAATCTTTCTTTGGGAATGTTCCAGACTTGTGTTAAAAGTTCCCATGCCCATATTATTGCTTCTTTTTTATAATAATCACCGAAAGACCAGCTACCGAGCATTTCAAAAAACGTATGATGAGTCCCGTCACGGCCAACATCATCCAAATCATTGTGCTTGCCTGAAACTCGCAAGCATTTCTGCCAGTTCACCGCTCGTTTGTGCTCTTCTTTACTCTCACCTAGAAAAATACCTTTAAACTGGTTCATTCCAGCATTAGTAAACAAAATACTTGGATCATCTTTTGGAGCTATATTTGATGATGGAACAAACTTATGTAACTTGTTTGCAAAAAACTTGCGGAAAGATTCTCTGACTTCCTGACCAGTTAAGCTACTAATTCCATAGGGGTTATGATCTTGTTTCTTCATTTCAAATGAGCTCCATTGAACTATATCCAAATATATGTGTCGTAAATTACATGTTACCATAGAAAGTATAAAGAATTCATTAGTTTTATTTTACTCTAAGACTATTAAGACAAACTGAATATATGATGTCCTCTACACTTGCACCACGGGAAAGGTCGGTATATGGTCTGGAAAAACCCTGTAATATTGGACCCCAAGCTTTATATCCTGCACATTTTTGCATGATTTTGTAAGCAATATTTCCAGCATCTAAATTAGGAAAGATAAAAATATCGGCACAACCTTTAATGGGTGAGTTTGGTGCTTTAACTGAACGAATTAGAGGGTCAAATGCTGCATCAAATTGCATTTCTCCATCACAAATGACCTCAGGGTGATCATTTAAAAACATTTCCCTTGCTTGTCTCATCTTTTCAGCCGAAGGGTGAGATGCAGAGCCTTTAGTAGAAAAAGATAAAAAAACAATTTTTGGTGTTTTAAGTTCATGACCAGGTAGAAGTGACCATGTCCTCAAGGTATCTTTAGCGATATTAAGAAGTTGTCCGGCAGTTGGAGCAACAAGCACTCCACAGTCAGCAAATAAAAATTTTTCATCAAAACCACGATGAGACTTATGAAAAAGAAAAGAGCTACTTAAAGTCGAGGAGCCTGGGGATAAGTCTAATATTTTTAATCCCGCCTTAATAACCTCAGAACTTGTATAAACGGCTCCTGAGACCACGCTATCCACAAGTTTTTCACGTAGTAAATAGGCTGAAAGGTACAAAGGAGATATATAAATTTTTTCTTGTGTAGTTTCATCTAATTTTCTTGTTTTATGCCAGTTTTGCAGAAATCTTTTGAATTCACTTGTTAAAGATGGCATCTCACTTGAGACCCAGACGATCTGACTTAGATATGGGGCGAGTTCAATACTATGAGAGTCTGCCGTTGATAAAATTTTCTCTTTTTCACCAAAAAGATAAACTTTCTCAACAATAGTGTCTTTCAAGATTCGCCATGCAGCTTTTAAAACGCGAACATCAAAACTTTCCGGAAAAGCTAGAGTAATTTTACGATTCTTACAAATTTCAATTAAATTTTCCTCAAACATAGAGAAGTCTCCAAATGATAAAAAGAAAGAATATAGCCAAATATTTTCTCACCTAGTGTATAAATTTTAATCATTCCGTAAAATGCTTTTTGTCACAGGATCTTTAAAACACATAGAAACAAGTTATCCACAACACTTGTGGATTGTTTATAAAATAACATTAATCGCCAAAATCTCTGGCTAATTATTTCACCCTAAATATATAATTTTTCTGCCGATAGAGTAAATTAAAGATAATATTATCCAAAAAGGATATATGGCCAATGATACTGCTATTAATGCAAGAAAAAAATTTACAAAAGAAGTTTAACGACTTATTGGTTAGAATTAACGAGCCTTACAAACTGATAACAAAAAAAAATAGCCAAATAACTTATCAAAATAAAGTAGAAAGAATTTCACTTATTGTACTTTCGCCTAGTTACTATAATGATTCAAATAAGGCTTGGCACAAAAAACTTAGCCAAAAAAAAGGTATCATCCCCGTTGTAATATACAGCCCTAGGCAAACTAAAATCGAAAACGTACCAAAATGGATAAATGAAATAAAAACCACTAAACAGTT
Source organism: Pseudobdellovibrionaceae bacterium (assembly GCA_002711925.1). Taxonomy (GTDB): domain Bacteria; phylum Bdellovibrionota_B; class Oligoflexia; order Oligoflexales; family Bog-1112. The sequence goes on from PASJ01000019.1 coordinate 10,287, forward strand.
AAAAAAATATATTCCAGGATATAAAAAGAAAATTCTCGATATTTCTGAGGATACACTAAAAGATGTTCTAGTAAAAAATCAAAATACAATTTCTATGCTGTTTATCAATACGAAAAACTTTCAACGTGTGGCTGATGAGTATGGCAGTCAAACATACGAGGCACTTAACTCCTATTTCGAAAAAATTTTACTGGAACTATGGGGACAAAAAGACGGTTTTAGGTCCTTAGATTATGTCTTAAAAAGATCAGACAACCGAGGATCTTACTATCTTATACTAGGATCAGATCGTTCCGGACTTTATAAACCAAAGCCTGGACAATTAGAAAAAATTTGTGATAGACTTACGACAAAAATCAAAAATAAAATTTGGCAAGAAGTAAACAGTCGAAAAGCAGATAAAATCTTACCCAATAACTTCAGAGAAGTACCACTTTTTTCAATGGGATATGCTGAAAGTAGCGTAGACAAAAGAAATAACGATTCATATTTATTTCTACAAAATCTAATTGAAGAATGTGAAAAAACAGAAAAAATACAAAAACAACGACAATTGATAAGACTAAAAGAGTTTATTAATTTTTTAATAGAAATCAAAGATCTTCTTTACTCATCTTACCAGGGTATCTTTGACGTAAAATTTTTAAATAAAAAATCTATAGAAACTGCAAAAAAACAAAACTCTTTGCTCCCAATTAAAGAATGTATTTATGGTTTTGAAGCATTACTACGAGTTAACTCAAACAAAGCAAATGAAATCCTAAAAGACAATCAAGTCATACAAACAAAATATCTAAGTCCTGATATTCTTTTTTTTCTTGCAAAACAAGTAGATCTTGATCTAGATCTTGATAAATCTGGACTTAAAAATGGGCTAAAACATCACAAAATTTTACCGGGGAAAATATTTTTAAATATCTTACCTAGAAACTACTATAATTTAAAAAAAATCAAATTTATCACACCAAATAAAAAAAATATTATTTTTGAAATTTCTGAAACAGAAATAATAAAAAATTACAAACAGTTTTTAGATACTCAATCTAAACTAACTCCAGAACTAAAAATTATCGCAATTGATGATTTTGGTATTGGTTACTCAGGATTCGATCGTGTTTTAAAAACAAGCCCGAAATACATCAAAATCGATAGAACACTCATTAATAGTATTGATAAGGATAAAATCAAACAAAAATTTGTTGAAGGAATAGTAAAGGCTTGCAAAATAAAAAAAGTCAAAACAATAGCAGAGGGTGTTGAAAGCTACCTTGAATTTCTGACCGTAAAAAAATTAAAAATTGACTTTGTCCAAGGATTCCTCTTACACAAACCAGAAACTGGTTCAGAAATAAAATTAAAGTTAAAATGATAAATATTAAAAACATTTAAAGAAAAAATATTTCCCATTTCAAGATAATTTCCTAATTTATTTTTTTTAAAAAGATCTAATGTTACTTTAAAAATTTTTATTTAAAAAAAAGTAAATAGATCAAAGTAAAAATCAACAATGATGATATTAATGTTACTTACTTTATTAATATTTTCATAATTAATAAATCAATATGACGAAATGAATTTTATCACCTATTTTACATTTCTCACAAAAAACTACTACATTCAACTGTGGTATGAGTGTTACTTGAAAAATTTTTTATTTACTGCAAAAATATATTATTATGATTTCAACTGTGATGAAGAATTAAAATTCATCCGCTAAACTTAACAAATAAAATGCCTTTAATAATCAGTCTCGATTAAAGATATAAAATGATTATTTTATTTTTTTAAAGAAATAGACTCTTTTCTCTTGAATTTTTTTTTATATCAATATCTTTCAAAAGTAAAAAATCGCGAGAAACTTAAGAATTATAATAAGCTTCTTCGAGTTATATAAAATTTCGTTTACTCACAAGGAAAAATAATCATTTTAAATTACTAAATCCGAAAAAACAGCCATATTTTGAAAAAATATTTTTTAAATGATACATAGTTTTTACACTTCAAAGATAGTTTGATTAAATCTTATCAGAAGATAATCTCCTATTTTTCGGGTTTTAAAAAATTTTTTAGGAAAATAGCCAAGACATCTGAAACAACTAGATTAACTGGCTAGCCAAGTCTAATACAACCACAGCTTTATGTGGTATAAAATAAAAAATAATTTTTAAATAAAGGAGTATCAGATGTGTAAAATTTTTTTTTCAATGTTCATAGTGTTTTATTTTAATACAAATCTATTAGGTCAAAATACCCAAGACAAATTTTTACCCATAGCACCGAATGATTTCGACGAGCAAAGATCACCACAACGATATTTCACTTGTGATAGTTTGAGGGGAAGTTTATTAACAGGAGATTGTTTTAATGAAACTATCTTAAAAAAAATGCAAGAACAAATAAACAATGATTCCAAACCAAAAAAAGAATCTGACACTAATAAATAAAGCTGAAGAATTGTGTAACAAGATCTTTTTGAAATATTATTCTTTTTATTTTAGTTTAGCTCTTTTCATATCTTCATTTAAATTATGAAAAGATAAAACTCTAACAAACGCATCTCTATCTGGCTTGGACCACAGTTGATATGTGTCGGCTAAACAAAAACCAAATTCACAACTTGTTAAAATTTCGAGAAGACAAACAAGCACAAGTTCTTGCTGATCGTTTAAACCATTAGACTGCTCATAAAAAGAATAAATTGCTTCCGGACTGAGCTCACCGCGATAAGAAGAAAAGCATGGAAATTCCTTAATATATTTTTTAAAGAGATCTCGGTCAACTACAGATGGATCAAAAAAATCTGCGTAATCAACATCATCAAGAATATGGGTAAGCTCATCAATAATAACTTTTTTTTCTTCATCACTAACAAGATTACTTTGCTCTTTGTTATTCTTTTTGCCTGGAAACTGAATAATATTCATAAAGATTCCTCCCAACACAAAAAATAATCAAACTAACCTCTATACTCAACATTAGCTTACTTGAGAATAAAAATCTTCATAATAAAAAAAAAACATAAAAAAAATTGAAATTGAGTCGTTCTTTTACCGCTTAATATACCACCTTGTTTTCAGATAAGTAATTTTTGAAACAAAGGTAATTTCACATATAAATACTACTAAATAATATCTAGCGGGATTAAAATGAGAGGAGGAAGATTTTTCGCAAGCAGATACCCAACGCCCTTGCCTCTGGAATTTAATTTGAATCTGACAAGGAGAAGAAATCAGCGGTTTTTTTGAAGTACAATGACTTTCCACAGTCTCTTTAGGAGAGCTTAAAAAGTATAAGCGCAGATCCAAAAAATTACTAACTGATATTCCTGTACGCCTAAGAAGTAGAGAACTATTAATTGTAAAAATTGCCAAAATAAATAGCATTAAACTATTGGTATGCATTAAATATCGTCAGTTAGGATCAAAAGGGTTAAAATTTATTATTTGCGTATCTAAGCCATATTCCTCGCCAATATCACGCAACTTATCTCTTATTAAACCAGAGATAAATGCTAAAATAGCAAAAGTTGCAAAAGTTGCAAAAATTGAAACAAGCATATACTCAAAAGCAGCACCACCTTTTTCAGAAAAATTAATCGTTTTCTTTAGCAAAGTTAATAACCTCCTTTTTACACTTCACTATCCTAGAAAATTAGAAGGTCATAAAGTGATACTTTAAAATGCCTAAGATATAAATTCATTTAACTTTTTATCATTTATTTTTCTACATCCTAACTTGCAGATTATTAAGATTACAAAAATTGATGTATGATTATATTGTAGAATTCATGCATAAAGGAAATAAGATGAATCAAATGAATTTAGATAAAAAAGAGTTCAATCATATTTGTACATCAGTTCAATCTCTTTACCAAAATCTAAACAGCTATATATATGGCCAGGAAAAACTTATCGAAGAAGTACTTTGCTGCTTTCTGGCCTCAGGTAACCTGCTTATTACTGGTGCACCAGGACTAGCAAAAACCACACTTGTCCGTGTTTTTTCTCAAATGCTTGGATTATCATTTGGTAGAATTCAATTTACACCAGACCTTTTACCTTCAGACATAACGGGAGGTGAAATATTAAATTTCGACTCGGAAACACAAAAAAGATCATTCCAATTTTCAAAAGGGCCAATATTTGTAAACTTACTTCTTGCAGATGAAATAAACCGAGCATCTCCAAGAACTCAATCAGCTATGCTTGAGGCCATGCAAGAAGGTAATGTAACTATAGGAAAGAAATCACACTCTATCCCCAGTCCATTCTTTGTCTTCGCAACACAAAATCCTTTTGAATCAGAAGGTACGTTTCCCCTTCCTGAAGCACAAATGGATCGATTTCTTTTACATACGCTTGTTGATTATCCTGACTTAGCTTCAGAAGAACAGATGCTTAACCGCCATGTTGAAAACAAACTTATTGGAGAAACGAATCAAGTTCTAGAAAAATCTCCTATAGAAAAAAACGACGTCGATCTTATGATTAAATATGCAAAATCTACTCATTTCCCAAAAGAACTTATACACGTTGTAAATAACATGGTATCTTCCACTCGACCAAATAGTGATTTATGTCCAGAAACATTTCGAGAAATGATTTGGTATGGAGCTGGACCACGAGCTGGAATAAGCCTTATATCAGCTTCTAGAGCTTTTGCACTTCTCGAAGGAGAAGAAACTGTCCGTTGGAAACATATTAAAAGAATGATCAAACCTGTTTTTCGACACCGTATAAAAATTGTTCACAATCATGATAGCATTGAGAATGAGAGTGATAGTTTTATAGAAAATATAATAGAAACAACAGAACAGAAGTTTACTCATCTTGGAGTAAAGTAGATATGTCTAAGATTTATCAAAAAAAGATTTCCACAAATTTAAGTGATTTACATCCATACCATCAAATCAAATTATCTAACAATGGATTTAAAAAAAGCGACTATTTCTATGGGAATTTTATACAAAGTATAAAAGTTCCAAGTAAGTTTCCAGATCATTCTCGATCATACAACAAGGGTGATCCTTTGAACATGATTGACTGGAGGGCTTTTGCAAGGAATGACAATTTAATTATAAGAGAAAGGCACGAAGAAACAAACGGAACTACTTTTATATACTGTGACCTAAACAGTTCTATGAATTGGCCTGACAATGACACTTTACAAATAATAAAAAAAAAAAATATAAAAAAATCTGAACTAGCTCTAAGAGTTTCCTTAAATGTTGCTTTTTTACATCTAAAAGCTGGTAATAATATTGAGTTGTATTTGCTTTTTGATAATGAACAAAAAAGTTGTAAATTTTCATCGCCTACGGAAGTACTAACTTTATTTAAAATATTAACATCCAAGGATTTTTCCTACAAAGAAATTTTTAGAACATCAAGAAAAAAAAATAATTTAAACAAAAAACCAATTTTTTCATATATTATATCAGATGGACTAAACAATATAAGTTCTAAAATTCATAGAGAGTCTAAAAAATCTTTTTTTATTCACACACTTCACTCTTTTGAAAAAAATATAGAGTGGTTAAATGAAAAAAAATCATATTTTGATAGCTTCATTGAAAAAAAAGAGTTACTAGGAAGCACGCTCAGACGAAACAATTACTATAATAATAAATTGAATGAGTGGAGCAATAATATTAAAAAAAATGTTTTTATCAAAGGTGGTCAATACTTTCAGATACAAGAAGATACATCGATTAATATCTATCTTAAAAAACTTAATACAGTCCATAAAAATGCAAAAAAATGATTTTTATTCCCAAAACAGAAAGCTTAAAACAATTAAAATAATTTTTAAAATATTAATATATTTTTGAGGATATTATATGAATTTACAAATTAATCCAACATATATTTTAATTATTGTTTCTTTTTTTTCATTTTTAGCTACTTTGATTTGGTTTATAATCCGAAAAAAAAACAAAAGGATATGGCTACCAACACTTCGAGTCATCCCCAAAAGAAACTCTCCTCTACCTAAAATAAAAATAAAAATTCCTCCTCTTCTATCTTTTTTATGCTTTATTTTGACTCTTATTTGTCTAGTTTTCTTTAGTTTAAAACCAAACATCATTAAATCCTTAGATAAAAATGAAAACAACCAGAACATTCATATATACTTGGACATGAGCCCTTCTATATCAGGAAAAAAAAATCTCAAAGACTATATTCTTACCATCCGTGATTTGACAAAAAAAATTGGCAAAGACGTTATTATTACCTATTCTACAAGTCATAATTCGTCTATCTATGAAAATAAAAATCTTGAACAAATTAGTCAAATACTGAAAAAATTAGATTTTCATAAATCAGGTCTTTACATCAGTTCTTCAATCAAGAATCGGTTAGAAAATCTAAAAAAAATTAATCAACTTATAATTGTTAGCGATAAAAATTATCACTCATGGAATAACTTCAACTGGGAATTTCTTAATCAATCATTTAAAATTAGTTTCTATCCAATAATAAAAAGCAAAGATGAAAATTATAATATATATATCCATTCAGCAAAATACATATCTAAAAGTTCAACATCAACAATGGAATGGGACATAAAAATCGTAAAATCAGGGAACCTTTCAGAAGAGACAACCGGTTTTATCACAAGTGAAATTTCCGAACAAACTTTAGCAAAAGTACCTTTTCAATTTAAAAGAAATCAAAATGAATTAATCATGAGATTAAATTGGCCTTTAATATTGATGCAAAACCATAAGGTAAAAGATAATAAACCAATAGTATGGAAGTTAGATTTAATTAATAAAGACTTGATTAATCTTGATAATACATTCAAAACTCCAGCTAAAGGTTTAGGTGAAAATATCCTCATTGTAGCCGACCCTAAAGGAGAAGCGACATTAGAAGATCCTGCCCAACAATTTACAATTTCAGCAGAAACCGTTGGTTTTAGAGCTAAACGTATTGATTGGTTCGAAAATAGTGAATTATTTTATGGAAAGTACCCGCTATGGATTGTTTTTTTTAGTGATGATTCAACCTTAAATCGTTACTGTCCTAATTCCTTAATCGAGTATTCTTACCAAAATATAATAAACAATAAAAAAGATAAGAAATCTATCCCCAATATTTGGCTCATACCAGAATCAACAAACAGTGGGTATAATAATATTTGTAACTGTTACCATCAACTAATGAGTGAAGGTAATACAAAAGAAGAATATTCAATTTGTGATAACGTCCACTCCCCCTCAACATTAAATGAGATTCTTTACTCCTCAGGATGGAAAAAAATTGGTGGGAGAGTAGATAAAAGTTTAGATGCTTTTGCATGGAAGAAAGCTCATCATATTTTTGATTTCACAATAACTAATTTTTTGATCCCTTTAAAACCAAGCAGATTAACATCAATATCTCATGCCATGTTACCAATTCTGACTAAAAATCTATTTGAATCTTTAGAACTAAAAAAATCGTCAAATATTTATAGCTCAGCAGATTGGCCTCGTATTGAGGATATATCTTCAAACAGTAATTTCAGTAAAGAAAATGAAAACTATACACTACAAAAAGTTACAAATGTCCCTGCAGGAGAAAGCAATATTGAAGAAGGAAAAAACAACACTTTAACTTTTCCACCAGAGTATGACAATAGTTTATCACAAACAAATATAAAAAAATTGTCAGACAACAAAAAAGACCCTGTGCCTTTATTAAATTTTTTATTAATTATCATCTTAATTTCTTCGATAATAGAATTTCTATATTTGATAAGATCTAATTATTTTACAGTAAAAAATATAATTCCAATGTTATTCTTTTATTTTTTAGTAAAGAGTGAAAATTCATTTTGTAGTATCCAGATAAATTATCTAAAATCAGAACACAAAAACATGAGCTTTGATAATCTTGCAACGAATGTTTCTAATAGAACAAGCCTTAAGTTAAACCCAAAAGTTAATATTCTGACAAAAATAAGTGAAAAAAGTTTTTTCCCACTCCCATGGGCAATTGCATCGTCAACAGAGAGTCTTATGGATAAAGAAGGTAGAATCAAAGATCAAACTATTTCATGGTTAAAAAGGGGAGGATTTTTAATTATAGAAAATGTAAAAAATATCAACTTATTACAAAGCTTACTGAATAAATGGTTAAAATCTGGAACAAAAAAATTTTCATGGACGCCTATTAGTCCAGACCACGAACAAATGAGAAGCTTTTATCTCATTGACTCTTTACCTTCTTGTGGTGAGTCTGTCTGGTATGGTCTTGAGTATGATCAAAGGCTTAGCATTTTAACTGTTCCATTTTCTCTTTTAGAAACTCTGAAAGACAAACCAATCTTAACCCCTTGTGGAAAAAAATTTAATCAAGAAATTCTTACAAGGATATTTATAAATACGTTGCTTGTTTCTCTGACAACAGATTATAAGCTAGATCAAATTCATATGAAAGAAATTCTAAAAAGATTACATTAATCACTTATAATTAGGAAATAAAATGACTTTAAACTATATTTTACTTTACTTTACGTTTCTCTCTATTTTTTTCCTAGGTTTTATGTGGATAAAACAAATAGGAGTTCTCCGAGGTATCGGAGCAAGTGTATCAAGGACACTTTGGTTAACACCGATATTCCTTGCATTTTACCCCCAATTCACAAGTATCAAAACACCTAAATTCTTAGAAAAAGAAAAAATTCATATTCTACTTGACGATTCAAATAGTATGACAAATATAAATCAAGGAAGAAGGTTGGATAAAGCTTGGGAAATAATCAAAAAAATTAGAAAAGAATGTGAAAATTTAGAATGTGAAATAGAGGTTAATAAACTTTCAGATAAAAGTAATCTTGTAGAAGAGGGTTATTCACCTTTGAGTCAAGTTATTCCATCATGGTTTGAACCTTTAAAAGAAAAAAAATGGGTAATAATTACAGATGGATCAGATTACCAACCAACAATATCTTGGAAAGATCATTTTTTTAAGCAGAACATTGAAATTAATAGAATCGATCTTCTAAATAAAAAAGAAAATACGAATAAAAATTTAATTCTGTCATTTCAAGAAGAAACTAATCCTAACCTTAGCATTAGTTCTTTGGAAATTCCTCCTTTTTCTTTTCAAGGAAAGTCAGTA
>PASJ01000020.1 GCA_002711925.1 Pseudobdellovibrionaceae bacterium
ACAATTTTTTTTTTTAGTTTCATATTTTTATTTTCCTTGTGACCTAATAATACTAGTTATTTTAAAATACATTTATGAATTTAATAATTTTTTGATAGGTCCTTAGTTTGTTCTAGAGTAGCTGTGTTACAATTATTCTTATAAAAAGAAGAAACGTTAAAATATCTCTTTGAAATTCGAGAAAGGAAAAACTTATGAATGATACACAAAAACCTGAGGATAAAACTGCAGGGGGGCAAGAGTATAAAGTAGGAGAAAACGGTTTTGGAGAAACAGAGACAGTAGATGAGAATAATGAAAATCAAGATGTGAGTGATGATATTGAAAATGATCTAGATGAAATACTAGAAAAAAAACCTGATAAAAAATTTAATCTTGATTCAAACAAGAAAAAATTTCTTGTTGTTTTAGTTTTGTTTGCTACGGTAACAGGAGCAATCCTTTTTCTTTTTGATGAAGATGATGAGTGGGAAGAAAATGATTTTATTTATGAAAAGCAAGATTTTACTGAAGATAACACCACAAGACCTTTGCCGGCTTTAGATAATGAAAAGCTTGATAGTGATCTTAATAAAGAAAAATTACTTGAAAAAGAAGATATGGAGTCTCTTGTTGAGCAAAAAGATATACCTAATGAAGATTTAGAGTCAGACTCAGATTTAAATCAAGATCTTGAACCACAAGCTAATGTAAGTTTGCCTAAACTTTTAGCACCAGAAGATGGTCAGGTGAGATTTCATGATGAATCAGCTCATCCAGCTAAGTTTACTTGGTCTGGAGGGTCTGGGACAATCTTTTTTTCCCAATCTTCTTCCATGAGTCCAGTTTTATTAAAAGATCAAACTCAAGGAGGTGACTATACTTTTCATCGCTTAAGTCCTGGTAAGTGGTTTTGGAGAGTGGAAAATGATGCAGGTAAAAGTGAGGTAAGAAGTTTTACCGTTAAGAAATCTCCGGTAAGAAACATAAGCTTATTAAGTCCGGAAGATGGTGGTGTTTTAAATCTTGAGAAAGATTTGATTTCTTGGCAGGGGGGTGTAAAGATTACTTTTTATAGGATAGAAATATCTAAATCAGGATGGCAAAATCCCGATTTTACTTTTGCTACAACGGGGACATCTTTGAAGGTCTCAAACATCCCTGGAGGTGATTACTCAATGCGTTTAGGAGCATTTTCTGAGGTTTCAGGCAAGTGGGAGTATTCAAAAGAAAGAAAAGTTGTTATTCAATAGGTTTTCAACTCGCTTTTTTCATCTAGGCTACCTATACTCATACATATGAATTTTTGTTTCTAACAATTTTTTTTATATTAAATATGAGAAAATATAAAATTAGTACGATTACCAATAGCTTGAAAAATAAAAGACGTAAAGAAATCATAATCAACAGAAAAAATATTCCACGATCAACACATATTTTGTGGAGTCAAAAAATATGTGAACATTTATCAAAATGGGTTTTTGAGCATGATTTCAAAGATATTCTCATCTATCATGCCTTTAAAAGCGAGCCTTGTCTTAGCTTCTTTTGTCGGGGGTTAAGCCCTCTTTACAAGACATATTTGCCAAAAATAATTTGTAAGGACTTGCATTTTTATTTGTGGCAAAAAGGAGATGTCTTAACAAGAAGTTTATATGGAACTTATGAGCCAGAAATAAAAAAGGAACTAAAAATTTCCGATAAAACAGTTCTTTTTGTACCTTGTGTTTCTATTGACGACTTTGGAAATAGGCTTGGCTACGGAGGTGGTTTCTATGATAAATTTATAGAAAATAATCCTGCTCTCCCGACCGTTGCAATCTTATTTAATCAAGATAGAATCGATAATATTCCAGTTGATCCTTGGGATCAAAAGGTTAATTTTTTTTGTACCGAAACAGGAATCACAACAATAGAGTAAAACAATGCGAATTATGAAAAAAACAAAAGAAAAAATGGGAACTTTTCAAGGAGTTTTTACTCCAAGTATTCTCACTATTCTTGGTGTGGTTATGTATTTGCGTATGGGTTTTATTGTCGGTCACGGAGGCTTATTTTCCACACTTTTTATTATAACAATAGCAACCTCAATTACCTTTTTAACTGCTCTGTCAATTTCTCAAATTGCAACCAATATGAGTGTTAAAGGTGGTGGGGCATATTTTATGATCTCTAGATCGTTAGGATTAGAAACTGGTGCAGCAATAGGTTTACCTTTATACTTTGCACAAGCGATTGGTATAACATTTTACGTTTCAGGTTTTTCTGAATCTATTCATCAAATCACCGGTTTTCCTTTATTGCAGATAACTTTAGTAACTTTATTTATACTTGCCATGATCTCTTATTTTTCTCAAGATCTTGCATTTAAGTTTCAATACTTTATTTTATTGCTTATTGTATCGTCTCTTGTTTCTTTTTTTATTGGATCTTCTGAACAAGAAAATATTTTACACTCCACTCCTATTGTTGCGCCTAATAGGAATTTTTGGGAACTATTTGCAATATTTTTTCCCGCTGTTACAGGTATTGAAGTTGGCTTATCAATGTCAGGAAAGCTTTCAAAACCTGAATCGTCATTGCCTAAGGGAACTTTATCAGCTGTGCTTGTGGGTTATGTTGTTTATATTACTATTTCGATTTATTTATTTATCAGTGTTAGTTCTTCTGAGCTTAAGTCAAACCCATTTGTAATGCTGAATTTATCGGTAATTAAGGAACTTGTTTTTTTGGGTCTATGGGGAGCTTCTATATCAAGTGCTTTGGGTGGTTTGCTGGGAGCTCCTCAAACTTTGCAAGCTTTGGCAAAAGATAAGATTGTACCTTTGTGGCTTTCTCGAGAATTCGGCTCCTCTGGAGTGCCTAGGTATGCAATTTTAGTAACTTTTTTCATTGCTTTATTTGCCAGTCTTCTTGGGGATTTAAATACTATTGCTCCTGTTTTGTCCATGTTTTTTCTTGCTTCATATGGGGTTATTAACTTTTCAGCAACAATCGAGTCTTTGATAGCAAATCCTTCGTGGCGTCCTAAATTTAAAATTCATTGGTTTTTTTCTTTTCTTGGTACTGTTTTTTGTTTTGTAGCGATGGTTATGATTAATGCTGGTTCGGCTCTTATTGCCATAGCTGTTACTTTATCTATATATTATTTTATACAATCTCGAAGGTTAAGAGCATATTGGGGAGATATAAGACGAGGAATGCTTATGCTTTTAGCAAAATTTTCAGTTGAAAAGTTAGCAAAACTACCTTTAAACCAAAAGTCTTGGCGTCCGAACATTCTCGTTTTCAGTGGCACACCGAACAAGCGTTGGCCCTTGATTGAGCTAGGTCATGCTATTGCTAATGATCGAAGTTTTTTGACAGTTGCTTCGGTGTATCCTTCAAAAAATTTTATAAACCAAGGTCTAGCAGATGCACAAAAGACTTATGCAGAATATTTATATAAAAAGAAGATGCAGCCTCTAGTTAGGATTTCTGTCGCTGACTCTTTGTACACTGGAATTTTATCTTTAGTCAGAGATTATGGTTTAGGTGAGTTGTATCCGAACACAATCATTTTGGGTGTTCCCCGTTCCAGAAAATACTTTTCTCAATTTATTGAAATGATAATTCATATTTTTGAAGCAAAAAGAAATATTTTGATCATTAAATATCCTTATGAAAGGGTTTCGCGTAATGAAAAACTTTCTGATGAAAGTAACAATAACTTACACTCAATAAAAAATTACTTTCATAATAAAGACGGTATAAAAATAAATATTTGGTGGGGGCGTCTTAGAAAAAATGCTGGTTTGAGTTTAGCGTTTTCTTATCTTATTCAAAATAATTCTTCTTGGCCTGATGTTGATCTTTATGTTAAATCTATTGGCAGGCAAGCGTCGAACGGTAAAGTCTCTACAGAAGAGATTTTAAAACAACTTATTGCGCAGGCAAAAATCGATGCGAAAGCACAAGTCTTTGATGATTTAGATAATAAAGAGGAAATTTTTGAAAAAATAACACTTGATTCGAAAGATTGTAACTTAAGTTTTCTTGGACTCTTGCCACCAAATCTAAAAGATTTTTCTAAAAATCCAAAAGAAACTATAGAAAATTATCAAAGTTACTTTGAGGAACTATTAGATTTAACAAAAAACATGCCACCTGTAGCATTTGTTCTAGCTAATGAGGACCTTGATTTTCATAAAATATTTCAAAAACAAAATAAATAACGGTATTTTATCTTACTTCCATTGAGTTAAAATAATTTAATTTCTTCTTTTTATAATTCATTTATTTTACTCTATTTGTTTTACATCAAGACTTTGGATTTTGTGTATTTTTTTATGTGAGGTTTCTTATGAATGCAGACAAAAGACAACTGAGTAAACACTGGTTTGAAAGTTTAAGAGACAGGCTGTGTAAAGCTTTTGAGTGTATAGAAGTAAAGTTTTGTCAAGGAGAGGCGCCTTCAAAGTTTTCAAGGAAGTTGTGGCAACGACCAGGAGGTGGAGGTGGGCAAATATCAATATTAAGAGGCAAGGTTTTTGAAAAAGTTGGTGTTAATGTTTCAACAGTTTACGGTGAGTTTTCAGAAAAATTTAGGGCCGAAATACCTGGAGCAAAAGAAGATCCTCGTTTTTTTGCAACTGGTATTTCTGTTGTTGCTCATATGAAATCACCTCTTATTCCTGCTGTCCATTTTAACACTCGTTACATTGAGACAAAAAAGAGTTGGTTTGGTGGCGGGGGAGACTTAACACCTATTTATCCTGATCATCGGGAAAAAGAGGTTTTTCATCAGGCTTTCAAGGTGGTTTGTGATCGTTACGATTCAAGTTATTACCAAAAGTTTAAGGATAATTGTGATCGTTATTTTTATTTACCTCATAGAGATGAGCCAAGAGGCGTGGGTGGCGTTTTTTTTGATTATTTAGATACAAAATCTTTTGAAAAAGATTTTTCTTTTACTAAGGATATTGGCTTAGCCTTTCTAGATGTTTATCCTAAATTAGTTGAGGCAAAAATGGACCTTTCCTGGACAAAGGAGCAAAGACAGTTTCAGTTAGTTAAAAGAGGAAGATATGTTGAATTTAACCTTCTTTATGATCGGGGTACAAAGTTTGGTTTAATGACTGGAGGCAACACGGAGGCTATACTTATGTCTCTTCCGCCACAAGTGTCTTGGGCCTAAAACTTTCCCTTATTTATGACTTATAAATTTTTATCCAGTTGGTACAATACGTCTGGTATAGTGAACAGATTTTTTTTTCAGTTTCTTGTAGCAGCTTTCACAAAAGCGTCCTCCAGGACCAAGATTTTCATATTTATAATCATCTTTTGAAAATTCTAGAAGACATATATAACAAAGTAATTTTTCTGTTGGTTCTAAATTTTTATCAACAGCTTTCCTCTTGTCAAAAACAACACATTCTCCGCGCCAGTGGTTCTTCTCTTCTCCTTTTGTTTCTTCTAGGTACTTTAAGATTCCACCTTCTACTTGGTAAACATTTTTTATACCTTTTTGAAGCATGTATGCTGTTGCTTTTTCGCATCTGATACCTCCTGTGCAAAAGGTAACAATAGGTTTATTTGATTTCAATTTTTCTGCATTTTTATCAATAAATCGAGCAAAGCCTTCAAAAGATTCTATTTTAGGGTCAAGAGCCCCCTCAAAAGTTCCTGCGGCAACTTCATAGGTATTTCTTGTGTCGAGAATGGTCATGTCTTTTCTGTCGTCAAACCATTTTTTTAAATCTTTGGGTTGAAGGTATTGGCCTGTTTCTTTTTGGGGACTAACGCAACGACGCATGGTAATAATTTCTTTTTTAACTTTGACCAGCATCCTTCGGAATGGAGTTTTGTCATAATAGCTTGTTTTATATTCAAGGTCGTTAAATTCTTGAAATGTACCAAGAAACTCTTCAAAAGTTTTGATGCTTTCGAAAGTTCCTGATATCATGCCGTTTATACCTTCTTCTGCCAGTAAAATAGTTCCTTTAAGTTTAGTTTTAAGGGATTTTTCAAAGATTTGTTCTTTGATTTTTGGGAGGTTTTTCAACTTGATAAATTTATAAAAACTGATGATTTTGTTGGCCACAATTTTCTCTTTCAGGTTCTTTTATTAACAGCTCTTAAAGGGTTTTCTTTTTCAGATCAACTTCATTTCCGTTGAAAGCCATGGGTTTTAGTCTTCGCCGGTTATAAAAACTTTGAGCGATAAATCTTTCCTAAATTCTTACTTACCAAGTACAGCGTTATTTAGCAAGATGCCTTATTGCTTTGCTTCGAAATAATTTTGCTTGTTTTATAAGATAAATTTCATTGCTCTTCCTTTCGAATAGAGCTAGTATGCTCAAGATTTTACTTGTCATGTTAGCGTTATAGCATGATTTATACCTATTTATAGGTAGTTGACGCTGTGAGGCTTTAGTTTATAAAGAACAAAAGAAATATTTTTTGTATTAACTATCTTTTTTCAAGTTATGCTTTAGTAAGAGGTCTCTGATGATGGATAAGATTCATGCCCTGTTTTTACCAAAAGCTGCAAGTGATATCGCCCAACTGTGGGATTATTTATTTGATTTTTTGATTGGTATATCTCTTTTTTTCTTTGTTCCAACTTTTCTTGTAACCATTATTTTTCTTTATAAATATAGAAAAAAAGAGGGTGTGAAAGCCACCCCCATCCATGGACATACGACTCTTGAAATATTTTGGACAGCAGTGCCAACACTTATTGTTCTAGTTTTGTTCGCTTGGGGGTGGGTTGTTTATCAAAAAATGGTTATTCCTCCAAAAGGGGCTTATGAAATAAAAGTCGTTGGAAAACAGTGGTTCTGGCAGTTTAATTATGACAACGGCCATCAATCTGTGGGTGATATTTACGTTCCGGCTGGTCAAAGGATACGTCTGACAATGACATCTGATGATGTTATCCACTCTTTTTTCATACCAGATTTTCGTGTTAAAAGTGACGTTGTGCCAGGCTTATATTCTTCTTTATGGTTTATCCCGAATGAGCCAGGAGAACACATCATATATTGTTCTGAGTATTGTGGTTCTGCTCACTCGAAAATGCTTGGTAAAGTCAAGGTACTAAGTGAAGAAGACTGGAGAGAATGGCTTGAGTCAAGTAAGTCTGCAGGAGATGATTTAGCGTCCCTTCCTCCTGTTGAGAGGGGTAAAAAATTATACCAACTAAAAGGCTGTCAAGCATGTCATTCCGTTGATGGGTCTATCGTTGTTGGTCCTAGCTTTAAGGGACTGTGGGGTACAACACAAGTTATGGAAGATGATTCAAAGCACGTTGTTGACGCAAATTTTGTCAAACAAATGATTGAGTATCCAGAAAAACTTGTTGTTAAAGGTTACCCAAGAGTTATGCCAAGTTACTTAGGAATATTAACAGAAGAAGAGATTATGGCATTAATCGAATTTATAAAGTCACTTGCAACAGTAGAGTGATTCTTTTTATTAAGTATGAGTTGATACGGTTACAATAAGACAGAGGATGTGGTATGAGCGGTTCAGCAGCTGAGACAAATTATTTAAATCATCAAAAGGGTTGGAAATCCTGGTTAATCACGCTTGACCATAAAAGAATTGGGCTTCTTTATCTTGCGTCAACACTAGTTTTTTTCTTAATGGGCGGAGTTTTTGCCCTTATTTTAAGGACAGAGCTTTGGTCTCCCAATAAGATTTTTCTAACAGCAGATAAGTATAATCAAGCTTTTACTTATCATGGGACCATAATGGTTTTTATGGTTATTTTGCCTTTAATACCCTCAGCTCTTGGTAATATACTTCTTCCTATGCAACTAGGCACTAAAGATGTTGCTTTCCCAAGACTTAATCTTCTATCATATTATGTTTATATGCTTGGTGCTATACTGGCACTTTTGACCTTGTTTTTCAGTGGTCTTGATACAGGCTGGACTTTTTATACTCCCTACTCAATTCGAACAGGGACAAGTACTATACTCGTTTTAGCAGGAGCTTTTGTGATGGGCTTTGCTGCTATTTTAACAGCTCTTAATTTTATTGTAACTGTTCATAAACTTAGAGCTCCAGGGTTAACATGGGGGCGTCTTCCTCTTTTTATTTGGTGTCTTTATGCCACAAATATTATTCAAATGCTTGCAACCCCAGTTATTGCACTGACTCTTTTTCTTTTGGCAATGGAAAGAGTTCTTGGTATTGGAATCTTTGATGCAGCTCTTGGTGGAGACCCTGTTTTATTTCAGCATTTTTTCTGGTTTTACTCGCACCCTGCTGTTTACATAATGATCCTTCCAGCTATGGGAATCATAAACGAGGTTATACCAGTTTTTTCTAGAAAAAATATGTTTGGATACTGGGGGATGGCTGTTGCTGTTTTTGGTATAGCAATTGTCTCTTTTGTTGTTTGGGGTCACCACATGTTTACCTCTGGGCAGTCAACAACAGCAAATTTTATTTTCTCTCTTTTAACAATGTTTGTTGCTGTTCCTACTGGAATTAAGGTTTTCGGGTGGGTTGCTACTATGTACAAAGGTTCAATAACTTTTGAAACTCCTATGCTTTACGCTTTATCATTTTTATTTGTTTTTCTTGTTGGTGGTTTAACCGGAATGTTTCTTGCAACCTTAGCAACAGACGTTCATTTAGCTGATACTTATTTTGTTGTGGCTCACTTTCATTACACTATGGTTGGTGGGGCTGTTATGGCCTTTCTTGCCGGCCTTCATTACTGGTTCCCAAAGTTTTCAGGAAAAATGTATTCGGAACTTCCTGCACAGATTGCATGTTTGATCGTTTTTATTGGTTTTAATGTTACCTTTATGCCACAATTTTTAATGGGAGCTCGCGGACTACCAAGAAGGTATTATGATTATCCTCCTGAGTTTACAACCCTTCACCAAATTTCAACGGTAGGCGCCTATATTATTGCAATCGGGGTAGCAATGACGTTTTGGGTTTTAATTTATGCAATTTTCAAAGGAAAAAAAGCAAGTTCTAACCCTTGGAATGCAATAACGCTTGAGTGGCAAACCACATCGCCTCCCTATCATGAAAACTTCGAGGTTGAGCCTGTCGTCACAACAGGTCCTTATGACTTTCATCTTCTAGAAAAAGGAGATTAATATTGACAAACGTGGAAACAGGTAAGCACCAATACGCCCATCATTTTAAAAGTGCTTATCACGAGTTTGATTCGTGTAAAGTAGGTATGTGGCTTTTTCTTCTTCAAGAGGTTCTCTTCTTTGCTCCTCTTTTTGTTGGATATGCCATATTGAGAATTTTATATCCTGACGCTTTTTGGGAAGCAAGTCATCTATTAGATTGGAAGCTCGGAGCTTTGAATACGATTGTCTTGATAACGTCAAGTTTAACCATGGCTTTAGCTGTTAATGCTTCACAAAGAGGCTTGAAAGATAAGTCGGTTATCTATTTAGCCTTAACGATTATTCTTGCGTTAGTTTTTTTAATTGTTAAATATTTTGAGTACACGCACAAAATTCATGATGGACTACTCCCAGCAAGTCTTTATTCTTACGAGGGGACAATTCATCCAAAAACACCACTTTTTTTCTCTATCTATTTTATGATGACAGGCCTCCATGGTTTTCATATTCTAATTGGTATTGGTGTCTTGATATGGATCATGCTGCGAGCAAAAAGGGGAGACTTTGGCACCGATTATTATACTCCTGTTGAAATGACAGGTTTATATTGGCACTTTGTTGATTTAGTTTGGATTTATTTATTTCCTCTTTTGTATCTTATTCGATAAGGATTTTGTACATATGGCTACAGGTCACCACATAGTTTCAGTAAAAATGTGTGCAACGGTATTTATTGCGCTTTTCTTTTTAACAATCATAACAGTTTTGGTTACTTATGTTGATCTTGGGGTTATGAATTTTCCTGTAGCTATGCTGATTGCATCTGTTAAAGCATCTTTGGTTGTTTTTATTTTTATGGGTTTAAAGTATGACTCGAACGAAAATAGAGTTATCTTTTTTTCTTCTTTCATTTTTGTAGCAATTTTTATTGTTCTAACATGTTCAGATATTCTTTTTAGAGAGTTTGATTCGAGAACATCAGTTAGAGATATGACAAAAAAAACGATGGGTTCTGAATGAAAAATTTTACTTTTTTTCTTTTCTTTATTTTATCTTACCAAGCTATAACTCGAGAGATTCCAAGAGAACTTAAAGATATAGGTGTTGATGAGCAGCTTGGGCGTCAAATTCATATTGATGGCTTAGAGTTTTTTGATGAAAATGGTGAAAAAAAATCTTTTGCATCATATTTTGGTAAGGATAAAAAGCCGATTATTCTTATGCTCGGTTATTACGAGTGCCCGAGGCTTTGTGGTTTGCTGTTTAATGGTTTTTCAAATTCTGCTCGTTATCTAAATTGGACTATTGGTGAAGAGTTTGATGTTATTATTGTTAGCATCAATCCGGATGAAAAATCAGACTTAGCACGAGCAAAAAAAGAAAATTATCTCAAACACTATGCAAGAATACCGGCAAAAGAAGGCTGGCATTTTTTAACCAGTGATGAAAAAAACGTTACATCTCTTGCTCGACAAGTCGGTTATAAGTATCGGTACGATCCGGCCATTGAGCAATATGCCCATGCTGCAGCAATTATGATTTTGACCCCAGAAGGAAGAGTTTCTCGTTACCTTTATGGTTTAGATTTTAAGGTTACTGACTTAAAGGTTTCTCTTCTTGAAGCTTCAAAGGGACAAATTGGTTCAATGATGGAGCAGCTTATTCTTTTTTGTTATCAATATGATCCTGATTCAAGAAGTTATTCATTTATGATATCAAGATTGATGAAGTTAGCTGGTGCTTTGACCCTATTGATTTTGGGTGCTTATCTTTTTATTTTTTGGAGAGGTCAAGTTAAGCTTAGACATGCCTGATATTTTTTTAGAAGCTTTGTAGATTTGAGTTTATCGTTGCTGCTGCTGTAAAAGGAATTTTATATATTTTTGCTCTTGGTAGATAAGATGCAAAAAGCTGGTTGTCATAAAGTGCAAAATATATTGTAAATTCTTCATGGGTCGTGGTTCTCCAATATAGAGTCATTGCATTTTCTTCTTTAAACTGCTGAATGAAAGTCTCGTCTTTGTTTTTCTCAATAATATCAGTGCTCTCAATATCTACAACATTCTCAAGTAAAATATTCATGTGAGATTTAGAAAGTACGGTCCGTTGTGGTTTTATAACTAAAAACTTGTTTTCTCTTTTTTCAATAAGCGTTAAGATTCTCGTGCCGTTTTTTATGCTTAATGTTTCCAGCTTATCGATATCGATGTTAATGAATTTTTTTTCCCTAAAATCAAAAGCTTTTTTGTTCATTAAATAATCAACTGATTCCGGGCACAAAAATATATTTTGTTGTTCTTTTACTTCTACATAGTATGAATTGTGTATGGGGGATCTGTCCCCAAGTGCAAAAGTTATTGTTTCATTTTTGTTTGTTATGAATTTGATAATTTTTTGTGCCTTGTCAAGTTTAAAAGCCTTTTGATTTTCAATGCTATAGGGTATTTTTTTTTGGTAAATCAAATCATTTAAGCTACTAATAAATTTCAAGACCTGGTTTGCGCTTGCTTTATGTTTCTTATCGTTTTCTTCTAGAGAAAAAATATTTTCATTCTTATTAAGACTAAAGTATGATTTATTAGCCTTATTTATAAAGTCAATTTTTTTTATGTTGTTTAGTTTTAATTCAAATATATTTTGATTTTTCTCTGATGCTTTCATTTCCTTTACTTGTAAATATTCTTCATAGTAAGCAAGAAGAGAAAAAAATCCAATAAGGCTAATTAGAACTATTAAAGTTTTTTTTTGTATCATTTTTTTTGTCTCCTGTTATGTATGTACAATCCGGAAAAAAGATAAAGGAAAGGATAGAGAAAACAAATCACTAAAATAGTATAGACACTTTTAGATGATGATATCTCTATGCTTCCAATGCTTTCTTTGCCTTTTGTATCAATGATAAAGTCTTCTTCTTTTGTTAGATAGTTAACAATATTGAGTACGAAGTTTCTGTTGGCTTCTTTTGAAAAAAGTCTATTTTGAAATAAAGAAGAACTTCCTAGCGCTAAAATTCGCGTTTCTTGTGTTTTGTCACTTTTTATTTCATCTTTAAAAGTGTTCCAAATACCTATGCTTGAAGCTACAATTGTTTTGTTAGCAATTTTTATCTGTTTTTCGTCAAGTGATTTCATTTCTTCTAATGATGAAATTTGATCGATAAAAATATTTTCCTCTTTTGTTTTTACAAGTGAATTCACATGCATTTTTTGTGTGTTTTCTTCTTGGGTAATAATTGAACGACTGTCGTAGGTATAAATCTGAAAATATTTATCTTTTGAAATGTCTTCTGTTAAAGGGTGAAATCTTGCAAAGTGGTTGAGTATAGCTGTGTTTTGCCCTAAAATTTTTGTACGAGGGTCTTTTTTTGACAAGAAAATAAAGTCATTTGCAAATGAAAGTCCGAAAGGGACAAGTAATCGGTTTATCGAGTCCACGGGTGTAAAAGAGTCATAAGCAAGAAGAAGTGATCCGCCCTGGTCAAGGTATTTTTTTATTTCTTTGTTTTCACGAAATTCTAAGTTGTATTTTGGTCCCAACAATAAAATAAGGTCTGGTTTTTCCTGATCGTTTAATCTAGAAAGTCTAGTTTCTTTAAGTTGAAAGCCGCTTTCTTTTATGCTTTCAGCAAAGAAAGAAGACCCTCTGGCACTTTGATCTTCAGGGTCGAGCTCGTCATGTCCTTTGATGTAATAAATATTTTTTTTTCTTTTTCTTAGCGATTGAAGTATAGTCTTTGTTAAATTTCCTTCATCAAAAAAGTATAGTTTAGATTTTTTTTGATTGAGCTCTACAATTGCTAGATTTGCTGCATCGATTTTCTGGGACTTAGCCTTCAAAACATTAACGTCTGGATCGAGGTATTCAACATTAATATGCAATCCTTTGGTCTGGTATTTTTTTATCAGTGATCTAAACTTATTTTCTACTTCGGCGTTAGAGAAGAATCCGGTTATTTTGACTTCCTGTTGTTTGCTTCTGACCAAGCTGATGGTTTGTACAGTTTTTTCCGATAAGGCATGAATATTCTCTCTTGTCAGGTCAAACTCTAGGTTGAATCTTGGACGAAGAGATAGCATAACAGAAGATAAAACAACAAGGAAAAATAATATAACAACAACAAAAGTAGAAAGTCCTCGTTGCGTTGAGTTTAAGAAAAAGAAATTTTTAATGTGAGATAAATAAGCTCTACACCAAAACATATTAGCTATAAAAGCAAAAAACAAAACAAAAAATAGAATCCATCTATACAGTGGGTAGAAAGAAAATATAAGGTGAAAAAAGATAT
>PASJ01000021.1 GCA_002711925.1 Pseudobdellovibrionaceae bacterium
AAAAAAGATTAAGTCTTTTAAGGTTTTTCAAATTCTTTGAGTCCACAAAATAGCGGGCACCTTCATCACCTATATGATTCGATGAAAGTTGAAGATCTGTAAGATCTTTCATGCATTCTGAACCCGCAATGGCACGAGCTCCATCTGTACCTATTTCAGTACAGCTAAGAGAAAGAGTTGTTAGTTTTTGCATATGAACTGATGTTGAAATAGCAATAACCCCTGCATCAGTTATTCCATTTCGTGAAAGATCAAGGTTTGTAAGATTTTCCATGCGTTCTGAACCCGCAATGGCACGAGCTCCTTCTGCACTTATCCCGTTACCACATAGTTCAAGCTTTGTCAGATTTTTCATATTAATTGAGTTTGCAATAGCACGAACTCCATGGTCTTCTATATCATTTTGTTCAAGATCAAGCTCAATTAAAGAAACCATATACTGTGATCTGGCAATGGTACTAGCTCCCTCAGCACTGATTCTATTACAGGAAAGATTAATAGATATAATATTTCTCATATGCTGTGAGTCAACAATATTAAAAACTCCTTGATCACTTATTTCATTGTCTTCAAAAGCAAGATTTGTAATATTTTTCATATGTCTTGAACTTGCAATAGCAGATGCTCCTGTAGTGTTTATTCCATTAGCGGAAAGATCAAGATTTACAAGGTTTATCAAATGTTCTGAGCCTGCAATAGCAGAAGCTCCCTCATCACCTATGTCATTTGCCCTAAGGTTAAAATTTTTAAGATTTTCCATATATATTGAACGTGCAATAGCAGAAGCTCCTAGATGACCTATAGCGTTATTTTCAAGATCAAGATTTGTAAGATTCCTCATATGTTCAGCGCCTGCAATAGCGCAAGACCCATCATCACCTATACTATTAAGAGAAAAGTCAATAGTTGAAAGATTTTTCATATATTGTGAGTTTGCAATAGCAGAAGCCCCTAGAGTATTTATCTCATTTTCGCAAAGTTGAAGCTTTGTAAGATTTATCATATGCTTTGAGCCTGCAATAGCAATAGATCCTTCATTGCCTATACCATTAAGCGAAAGATCAAGAATTGTAAGATTTTGCATACGACTCAATAAAAGATCATTGATTTCAATAAAAATTGCGGAACATATAAAGTTACTTGAAAGGTCCAACTCTTGAAGATTCCGGAAAAAAAAATCTTCCTCTAATTTTTCAATAGCACTTCGTAAGAAAGGCCAATTCATATTTTTTATTCTTAGCTTTTTAGTAAGTTTTATTCTTTTAAGGAGGTTTACAAGTTGTGAAATATTGTCTTCAGTTATGTTTTCCATATTGAGCACTAGACTTCTATTTCCTGTTTCACTTTGAGATAAAATATTCCATGTCTTAGACGCTTGCCCGAAATTGTTTAGTATATCAATATCCATAAACTCAAATAGTACAGGGTTGACTTCTGACATTTCGAACAATGGCAATTGACTTGTATTTTTTGATCTTCCATTGGATTTTCTTTTTGCTGCAGGAGCTGCTGCAGTAAAACAACTTGATACTAATAATACTAAAGTTAATAAAATATTTTTCATGTGTTTCCATATCTTGTTTAAGTAGTTGAATTATTTTATTTGTAACGATTTTTTATAGCACTCTTTTAAGACCAAAATTCTCTAAATTTTTATTAACAAAAGAAGAAACGATTCGACAACAATGAAGAAAGATCGGGTACTTGGATTGCTATTAGCTTAAAAGATATTAAAAAAATTTAATCAATTAAAAAAAAAATAACCTTCTGTCGCGTGGGTAGTAGAATCTTCTATTTCCAACCTCACCTTCCATCCCAAGCCTTTTGCCAATCTCCATTTTCCCCAAAGAAACTTCGACCTTCGGCATGAGCACACTTAACATACTCTGGATCTTTCCATTTTTCTTCAACAGATTTAATTCGTTGTTGTCTAGCTTGATTTGAATTTCTCCTACTAGCATTTATTTGCCGCAACCTTGTAGCTTCTAAATTTTTTAGTCGAGTCAATGGTAAAACTTTTTCTTCGTAATACTGATCAATTACTTTATCAAAACGTTCTTTGTCATTTGGTTCATTTGAAAGTAGTTTTACAATAAGAAAAGTTCGACAAAATTCATCTTCAGTTTGCTCAACTAAGCCACAAGACCTGCAATCTTGTATTAATTTACTACAGCTTTCTAATCCTAATGAACCAAGACATTGTTCAATTACACTTTTCACAGATTTCTCAAGATCCGTAAGCAAATCAACATGACCTTGATTTGATACTTGACACCATGTAGCAAACAATCTCTTTAAAGCTGTCTCTTCTGACTGTATATCTCCTTTCTTACCGTCTTTTACCAAACATAGCATCCTACTCAATTGCGATTCGTTGAGTAGTTTTCCAAGCAGCATTATACGGTTTTTCTCAAAACTAGCTTTTTCTGTTGCCGCAAAAACAAAAGGACCTGATACGAATAAAACTAAACTTAATAAAAACTGTTTCATAAATTCCCCCATACACTTTATGTCAATTTGTCATTATATGTCTAGACAAGATTTTTAGCAAGATAATTATAAGCAATTGATTCTATTGTCTTTTGTAAAAAATGGAATCTCGGAATGAAAATTTTGGAACGCACGAACAAAATATCCGGTAAGAAAACTTTTTGAGCTTGAACTTTGTATCTTGTAAATTGTTGAGAAAATTAGTTACTTTTTGAAAAAGAGAATTTTAATTTAAATGTGATCTATCTTGAACATTGATTAAAAAAAAAATAATAAAGACTTATAGGCAAATACTTTTCTTGCTTTTGAAACAATTACAAATCAAATTTTATAATTATTCTATTTGTTTAATATTGAAATAATTTCCACCTTGGCCATCTGGAAATAAAGTAACTTTGAAAGAGTAACTTCTTTGTTGTGAAGAATATGTCCAGACAGATAAATTATTATCCTTTCGTTTACTGTCAATATAAACGATACGCGGGGGGGCTAATCTCGGAGTTATTCTTTCAATAGCATTATTTATATCGTAAAATAACACAGGATCTATTAGTGCTCTCATGTTCTCAGTGATGTACAAAAGATAGGTATAAAAAATTTTTACATTCTTATCGTACTTCACAAGAAAAACACCTGATAGAGAAGTTGACTGATCTTCTAGATTGACTTCAACAAAATTAGCATACATTTCGTGGGTATTAATATCAGGTTGTAAAACTTTATTTAATTGTATTTTAGCCTCGGTATGATTTAAGTAAGGTTCAAAAGATACTGTTCTCAAAAATTTTACAATATTCTCTTCTAAAACATCAAGTGGTATTGATGGGAACTTCAATGATGCACTATTTTTTTCTTCAGCTTTTACTTTGCCAGGAACTTTAATCTCATTATTATCTTCCTCAACAAAAGATTGACAAAAACACAAAAAAAAAGAAATAAATATTGAAAACAGAACACTTCTCATCAAGCCGCCTATAAGATTATTTTTTATAATTTCTTAGGAACAAGATTAACACGAATTTAATTTTCAGTCGATTTAAATATTGAATATAGTGAAGCGTTTATCTGTTAAAAGGGAAAGTAAAGTAAAGTCTGTAACAAACTTTATCTCTAGCTTTAGTAAAAATACAATCTTTTCATCAAATTATTTTACTTATGCTACCTCCAGGTAGCATGATCCAAAGAAGTAATATTTAAATCTTCTGCACTTTCCGCTACAAAATCTTCGGGTAATTGAGAGTCAAAATTACAATCTCTGACAGCTGTATAAAAAATAGAATCTAAAGGCTCAAAGTGTTTGGAAATATTCTTCTTATCTTCTTCTAAAGTCTGTGTAAATCGCTTTTTATCTACCTCAAAATATCTCCTAAATGTATCAAAATATATCACTTCGAAAGGGATAGAAAGAAAACTGTTTTCACCTAAAAAGCTTACAAAGGTATTTAAAGGAAACTCAGTATATGTTCGATCAGATTGTAATAGACTTTTAAAACTAAAAGGTTCAATATCAAAGTCTGCATATACATAAGTCCTATTTGTTGGGCTTTTTACAAATTTTTCAAAATAAATCAATAGCCTCAAATAATCGGAAAGTACTCCAGCATGTGCACCTGCATCAATCATACTTTGAAAAAAACGATCACCCTCTATCTTGAATTCAGTAAACTCAATATTAAATCCAGCATTTATATACTCTGATTGTAAATCTGAGTATATACTTTTAATTCTATCTTGATCATCTTCACTCAAAACGCACCAGTGAATATTTACAATTATTGGGACATCTTTGTTCAATAAAATCCAGGATTTTGGAATCTCAGTATAAAGATATTTACCATTATAGTTGAAACCCTCTCTTGGGCCGGGCAATTCTGATAAACCTTTTGAACTATAGGGCATTGAAATCCATATTAGATTCAAGTCAATCTCTTTTTCATCCATGGTCACAGAAGAACCGAAGAGATTAGCACTTTGAAGACATAATACACCCCAAAATAAAATATTAAATAGAAATAGTTTTTTCATAAGAATTGCTTTCTATAAATTAAATTTGAGAAAAGTATAACTATTATTTATGATAAAATCAACATCCTAGTGTTGGTCTATATTTCAATCACTTGTAGAAGAGTCAAAATTCATACAAAAAAATAAGAATAAGAATACGAATATGGTAATTGGCAAAAATTAAATAAATAAAGAGAATGAATCGCAATAATATGTCATCGACAACTAAAAAAGGAACAAGATGTAAAGATTGCTTGTTATTAATATATGTTAATTTCGAACATTATTATCAATAAGCACTCAAAGTCCTCAAGATTACTTATATCAACATGTCTTTGCTCCATTTCATCTTTTATCCTAGCTAATGTCATATTCTGGATGTCAATAAGTTTCACTGTCTCCTTAATGACTTTTTGATCTGCGTGATCTTTTACGCTCTGTTGACTAAGACTCTCATGAATTCTTTCTATAGTTTTTGTCACTGAGCTAATCTCTTTATTGAAATCAATAAGTTTTTTTTTGATTCCTTTAGAATCCTTCTCAACTTGTGTATGTATTGCTCTTATCTTTTGATAAGCATATATTAAATGATCCACTAATTTTTTTACCGTGGCATGTAAATCAATGGATTCCAATTCCTTCGAATCAAAAATATCATTTTCAATTTTTTCCTGTTCTTCCAATGCTTTTAATCTCAGTTTTTTTCTATTTTTCTTCTTTTTCTTTTTTTCCTTAGTCAAATATGCTTTTAACTTCTCCGTAAGATCTTGACTTGATGCGATAGACTCTTTAATCTCACTTTCGCCACTTGGGGTAAGGATCCACGATTTAAAATCCAAATCACGCCCGTTGGTAACATAAACGAAATCGTCTGTTGTAAATGGATTCTTATGTTCTAAAGCATCCATGAAAGCAATAAAGTTTTCTCTTATTATTTGATGATAGGCATTTTTAAAAAATATTTCCGGACCTACATTACTACTTCCCAAACCAACATTAGACAGCATCGTTACCATTAACAACAGTACAAATTTTGATAAAATATTTTCCATACGTTTCCTCAAACTAGTTAAATTTTGAAAAGTATAATTGTTGTAGCGAAATTTTGCAAGATATTTTTTTTACGTCCTAAGACTATGATATTTTTGAAAATTAGATTGGAGTGATATGTGAAAAGGCAGAACAAAAAAACTCATAAATTTTTTGTACTTATTTCTTGTGCTACTAAAAAAATCAAAATCACAAACTGCAAATTAGCATTTCTTAAAAAGATATGTATGTAATTTTCCTAAAGCTCCGATGATTATACAAAGTTCGTTAGCTAACATGAAAATCTACTGTTATTTTGGCACGTATGTCTTTTAAAAAAAATTGAACACCATTTATTTGTAATACTTTTTATGATATCAAAAGTAGTATTAATACCATTGCATAGAAAGCCAAGAGCATTTAGAGATATAGAACATATCCTAAAGAATAAAAAATTGTGCCTCAGATGGCGAAATTCTGTAACAAAGGGTTAAAATGACATTAACAAATTTACCAAAAAATAAGAAAGTTATTTTATTAAAAAAACCAGAAAATAAAATTACAGATGATTTATTTAAAGTAATTAATGGAGATTGTATTGAGCCTAATAATGACGAACTTCTTATTAAAGTTGACACAATAGGTATTGATGCGTGGATTAGAACAACATTCTATGATAATAGTTATCACAACACATCAAAATTAAATCAAGCTATAGGAGCTTTGGGTGTCGGTCAGGTTTTAATTAGTAAATCTGATAAATTTAAGGAAGGTGATTTTATAAGTGGTCCGATGGGGACCCAAACGCACACTACGATGCATTCTGCGGCTTGTCAAAAGGTGGAAACTAATAATGCAAATCCTGAGCTAAATATCGGCCTACTTGGATTAACAACTGGGTTAACCGCATATTTTGGTTTACTTCATGTTGGAAAAGTTCAAAAAAACGATCTTGTTGTTATCTCTGGAGCTGCAGGTGGTGTTGGTGTTATTGCATGTCAACTTGCGAAGATAAAAGGTGCAAAAGTCATAGGTATAGCTGGCAGTGAAGAAAAAAGAAATTTTTTACTTAATAAGTTAAAAGTAGATTTTGCAATTAACTATAAAAATAAATGCTTTAAAGAAGAATTAGAAAGTATAGCTAAAGATAAAATTGATATATTTTTTGATAATGTCGGTGGAGAAATTCTAAATAATGTTCTTCATAACCTAAACACAAGAGCTAGAATTGTGATCTGTGGAGCAATTTCTCAGTATAATAATTTTGATAAGGTCTTAGGACCAAGCGCATACCTAAAACTCGCAGAAAGATATTCTAGAATGGAAGGTTTTACAGTTATGCATTTTTCAGAAAAATTTCCACAAGCGATAAAAGAGTTAACTAAATTATATAATAATAACGAACTTGTAGTACCAACACATTATGAAAAAGGTATTGAAGCCTTTCCTAAGGCTATCCAAATGCTCTTTAATGGTAGTCATAAAGGAAAACTTATGGTGAAAATATAAATAATCAAAGTCATACAGAAAAAAGTTATTTCTTCAGCAAGGAACTAATCTAGTATTACCCGGACAAGGTGAATTCTTTACTGATTGGGAACTAAGCAGATTAATTTAGATAATAATGATTATATTCAAATTTAACTTAAAAATCCGAAAAATTTTTTCATTTTTGATTTTAACTTTTCAGAAAAACTAAATATTTTTTGTTCAACTTTTTTATCCATTTCTAAAAACTTCTCTTTATTCGTAAGTTTTCTTTGTGCCATTATTTTACTGATAGCATCGAATAACACTGGACGATTAAATAATATCTCTTCAATTGTTTCTTTTGAAAACTTATAACAATAAGTATCATTATCAGCAGTTATTGTTGCTGACCTTTTTTCACCGGTCAATAAAGACATCTCACCAAAGAAAGATCCTGCTCCTAACTTTGTTATTAATTTTTTTTCTTCTTTTCCATCAAATTTTATATATAAACTAACTAAGCCTTCGATAATAAAATACATAGAATCACCACTTTCTCCTTGCACAAAAATACTTTCAAGAGAGAGAACTTTTACTTCTTTAAGACTTTTTACAATTTTTTCTATTTCTTGATCATTTAAGACACTAAAAAAATCAATATATGATAAAATCTTATATTTATCCATTTTTCTTGAAGGTTCTCTTTCTGCAGGCGAAAGAGAGAAAATATCTTTTCGAACTCTTGGATAAGATACCTTTATTCCTGCTTGTGATAGATGTTTAGTAACTTTACTAAATACTATTTTCTTAATATGTGGTGTAGAAACATAGCCTGGTACTGGGTAATAAATATTATAGGTAATACCTTTAAAATTAATTTCTGAAATAGTTACAATAGGTTCGACAGATAAATAGTTATGCGATCGAAGTTCGGACTTAGATTCAAACATCCCTTCTTTAGTTGCAGAAAGAAGAATATTTTCAACTCGATCTACAGGAATTTCAAAATCCACCGATATTTCAATATCGTCATAAAATATTTCATTAGGTCTATTGTAATTTTTTATTTTCATAGAACTCATCTTTGAATTAGGTATTATAACAATATTATCAAAAAAAGTTTTAAAAACTGTAGACCTCCAGTTAATTTCTAAAACTTGTACTTTTTCCCCATCATCTAACTCTACCCAGTCATTAACTCCGTATGGAGAGTTAAGATTCAAAACAATTCCAGAAAAAAAATCGGAAATTATCCCTTTTACTGCAAAACCAACGACTAAACCTAAAAGACCTGATGCTGCTAAAATTCCAGATACAGATTGCTCAAAAACACTGGCAATTATTCCGGAGATACACAGTGAAAAAATAATTACGCTTATAAAATCTTTGAGAATCTTAGGAACTTTTGTTCCAATGTATTGTTCAACAAAAAATGGCCAAAATAATAAATTTAAGAATCTCGTTAGAGACCACGCACCACTTAGCCACATTAATATACCTAACAAGTATTGGCTAAAAAATAATATTTGATTTATTATTGGTTCACTGAACTTTTCAAAGAAAGATTCATGAAAAAGCGTCAAAAAAAATAACGAAAGAAAAAGAAAAAATGGAAATAATAATTTTATTAAATACTGCATATTTATCCAAAAACATAAGTTCGTATATATGAAGTATCGACATCTAAATTATATAATTAATATAAAATTTTTGAAAAAGAGGACAGTTTCAGAAAAAATAAATATTTAAATTAATTGCAATAATAAAAGTATATTGAATAATATTTCAACTTTATTAATATGTTAATTAAACATTAAAAAGACTTAATTTACACAAATGAATTTATTCAACTAGAAGTAGGAAACAAAAAAATTACAAAAGTTTTTGCACTTGCTTATTCGCAATATTTAGTTTTTTTGAAAGTTCAGAAATGATGTTGTTCATCAAAACTAACCGTAAGTTTAGAAACTTTTTTGATTGTAGATCTTTTATTTTGAGTTCAAAACATCTAGCTACTTCAGAAGAAACAGTAATATTGGCAGTGCGTAGGGATTGGTCAGTGAGGCCCATCTCTCCGAAAGTATTCCCGGCACCGATAGAACTTACCTTTAGATTTTTTCCATTTATTGTAATCGATACATCAACATCACCTTGCGCAAGAAAAAATATCTTATCTGCAATATCACCTATGTTAATTATAGTGTCTCCTTTCTTATATTCTGTTTGCTGCAAAATATTTTGAAGATTTTGTAAATCATCACCTTTTAAACCATTAATAACTTGAAAGTCTGTGAGTTCAAATTTTGATGATATATTTCTAGATGACGAAAAGTGATCGATGAAAATATTTTCCATATACTCTAAACCATTATCTAATGTTTGAAAGAATTTTCCCTCATATTGTTCCTTAAAATAATTTGATAAGCCTATACTTTTCGATTCACTGGAAAATAGTAAAGTGATATTGTGTATTTTAAGAAACTGAAAAAATTCCCAAAATAAAGAATATATTTTTTTATCAATATTCATAACTCGGTTAATATCTAGTAAAACAAAACTTTTATTTTCACTAGATTCCAAAACTTTCCGAGTAATCATTTCATAACCACTGAATCCTAAAGATCCTTGAATAATAAGAACAAGTGCTTTCTTACCATGTTTACGAATAATTTCTTTTTCATTTTCGCTGCGTTGTTTTGAGGAAGTTAAATTCTCAAGATCCAGAGAAGCTCGAATGAATGAGTTAGTTTGTAAGGGGGTCACATTATTTATATTTAGGTTATAATAGGAAGAAATACGTTTTAATACTTTGATACCTTTTGAGCTATTGCCACGTTCATCAAGTGGTGGAGAGAATATTGCAACACTTAATTCACCAGGTAAGATGGCCAAAATCCCACCCCCAACACCACTTTTTGCAGGCAATCCAATGTGATACAACCAGTTACCAGAAAAATCATACATGCCACAAGTCGTCATAACACTGAAAATATATTTAATATAATCTGAATTTATAGCCCTTTCTTGAGTTACTGGATTTACCCCATTATTTGCTAAAGTAGCACCCATAAGGGCTAGGTCTTTACAATTTATGAGCAAGGAACATTGTTTGAAATAGTTTTCTAAAATTCCTACCGGATCATTTTCAATAATATCGAAGTTACGAAGCATCCAGCCTATTGCTCTATTTCTATGTCCTGTATTGCTCTCTGATTGATATACTTTTTCGTCAATTTTCAATTTACGTCCAGCATATATACTGAATGTATTAAATATTTTTGCACGCACTTCTTCAGCTAAACCATTAATCATACTAACACTTGCAATTGCACCTGCATTAATCATTGGGTTAGATGGACGTCCAGATTGATCCAAACTTATCGCATTAAATTGATCTCCAGAGGGCTCAACCTGTATTTTTTTTGTTACTTTATCTATACCATTTTCTTCTAAAGCTAATCCATAAGTGAAAGCTTTAGATATTGATTGAATTGTAAACTCCTTATCTATATCACCCACTGTGTAAAATTTACCATCAACAGTAGCCAATGCAATCCCTAACCATGATTTATCGGCTAGTGCTAGCTCTGGAATATAATCTGCAACTTTTCCCTCATCTCGATCTTTCATTTGATTTACTATGCCTTGTAAAAAAATTGTTATTGGTGATATATTTTTTTTCATTTTCCATCCTTAATTAATTAACTAGATAATTTTATATTTATATGTTTCGGTTCAATTTTGAAAAACATTAACACTATTTGATAAATAAAGAGGTTAATCGTAATTATTTTTGGAGTTGTTTATGATTTTCAGTACGTGTTTGTAAGATCAATTCTATATGTGAATTGGGTATTTTTTAAATATATTATTTAAAAAAAAAAATAATATATTAGAATTTAGGTAATAATATTATTAATTTATTTTTATTTGTATATTCCGTTTTTTTTTTGAATAAGTATTATGAGGATTTTTATTTTTTTCTGCCGACTTTTTAGGATATTTAGGAAAGTCTTGGGAGAAAAGTAGGTATAGAAAGAAATCCTGATGGGGTAATGAAATAAAAAAACAGTCGTTTTAATTTCCTACAATTATTGCAGTGGTTTTAATCGAATTAGTTAGTTTTTTTTGCTATTTTTAAAATAATTCTAACAATAAGCATCTAGCACTTCCTCCTCCATATGCTTCTATTGTTTTCAGGTCAGTATAAAGAATTTTGTCATAAAAACCTTCAAGAGTAGATCTTTGATATTTATTTAAAGCCTTATAGCCAGATTGTGACATAACTAAAAAAACACGTCCGTGTTTAGATTGAACTTCTAATGCATTCCCTGAAAAATTCTTGATTTGCTCATAGTTCAACTCTATTAATTGATGCGTTTCTTCTAATTTCTTTTGAACCTCTTTTCTTTCGTTCTTTGGAATACCTGCTAGATAAACTGCTGCTATTTTCGTTCCAATAAACATCATTACATTTGTATGATAAATAGATAACCCTGTAGGCTCTAAGCAATTAAAAATAATTGGCGTATAAAACATTCTTTGGCACCACTTTAGAATCAGCTCTTCATTTGTTCTTGGTGATTTTACAGCATAAGCTCGAGAATTCACTCTATCAAGAACTAAACTTCCAGTACTTTCAAGAAATTTATTCTCTTTTTCTCCATAAGTAAAATCAAGATATAGCTTATAATGCTTATCAAAAAAATTAATAAGTTCACTATTTCTTTCTTTCCTCCTATTTAACGCAAGCATAGGATATAAATTATAGCTCTTATTAGTATGAGTGCTAATCCAATTATTACAAAACAAATCATCAGGAGTATCTTGCCGACCTTTTATTGTGGTAATATTAACATCATTTGATCTTAATAATCTTCTTAAATTTTTATGTTCAATTTGTGCACTCTTTTGAACCTGAGAATATAAAGACTTAGAAATATTTATTTGATATGAATTTGTTTTTATCGTTTCTGGATTAGGGTAGAAGTTAACTGGTTCAATCATAAAAAGACTGGATGTAGATTGGAGTTTTTCTATTTTTTTTAATTTTTTTGGCTCTGATGAAAGAGAACCTTGAAAATTAATTTGTTGGGACAAACCACCAACGACTCTTGTCTGATTTATATTATTAATTAAACAATGAGGACCTCCGCCTGCTTTTATAAAGCAACTGAGATCTAAAACATAGACATCATAGCCGTACTCCCTTAGTTTCTTGGGTAAGCGTTTTCCACAGTCATTCATTATAACAATATTGCCAATATTTATGACATTACAAGCAAAACATAATGCTTCTTCTTCCGAAACTGGGATGAGATACTGAGATGCATTTAGGTCAAAATTTTCAATTGCTTCACTCTTTATAAACGATTGTGCAGTTTCTGATAGACCTTTCGGATAATATAAAATATGCCCCCTTGTCAAAGGCGAAAAGGCAGTGTCAAGATGAAAAAACGGCTTTATAACCTCTAAACTTTTTATTGAAACCCCAGTATATTCTTCAAGTATTTTATGAGCAGACAGTGATGAACGACCACCACTAGGACTTTCTAGCGACAACTTACTAGAATACCCGGACCAAAAACAATCTCTATAGTAATCGTATAAATTATCACCTGCCCCTTCTAAAGCCTCTGACATAAAATGAATGGATCTTTGGGGATAAATATTTGCTATCTTTTTTTTATGAGATACTGTTTCTTGTGAACGTCCCCAATGCGTAAATTTTGAAATAACGGTAACATCTTTTCCTTGATTACAAAGAGTAAGAGAAGCATCCGCAGTAAAAACTTGATCTGAAGAGTCATTTACAGGGTCAAGCAATTCAACATTTAAAAACAATTTTTGTAACAATTCATATAATTTTTTCCACTGCTCAAAAGATTTTTTTTTAAAAGCCTTTGGGTTCCCTTTATAAATTTCATATCCTTTTTCACTCATTTCATTTGGAAATCCATATTTAGGATGTGAATTTATAGGCTGAAAATAAGTTGGCGGACACATTAAAATATTGGAACTATTATAAAATGAAGTAAAATTTTGTGTACCCATAATAAAAAATTTTAACCTCTAGTTATAGTAAAATTAATTTTTTTTAAAGTAACTTTTTTATAAAACTGATCAACTTTTTTCGCACCAATAAAAGTGCTCTTCAAAAAAAAAATTTATAACTAGAAAAAATAATATTGATAACAAGTTAACGCACAATATCTCACAATGTATTCATCAACAATTTAACAAGGTTAATTGAAAGAATCTGAATATTCAAATAGATTCAGTTGTTTATGGATATATAGCTCTGAAACTCCGCTGGATTTTGATGACAATTATTCCTCTTTTGGGTTTTAGAACAATTTTTCTTAGAAAAAATATCAAAAATAAGGCTCGTTTGATAGGTAGTTAGTTAAAAACTGTGTTGCAAAAAAAAGGGTTAAAGTGTAAAATTTTTTTAAATCCAATAAACACTAGGTCAGTTATGAAAAATATTTTTTTCGTTTTAATCTTAATATTAAAAGGTTCTTTTGCTATTTCTGCCGCAGAACTTAAAGAAAGTTCATGTACACGAGAAGATGATGATTTTGATGCTTCTGGGCCCTGTATCATAAGCTCTGTTGATTTATC
The DNA here is from genome assembly GCA_002711925.1 of Pseudobdellovibrionaceae bacterium. Lineage (GTDB taxonomy): Bacteria > Bdellovibrionota_B > Oligoflexia > Oligoflexales > Bog-1112. The sequence goes on from PASJ01000021.1 coordinate 13,618, forward strand.
ATCAAAAGAGCGATCTCCAACTGAAGAAGAACCTACACAATATTCACAAAGAACTGATTTTATAGATTTTATTAATGATGATTTGTTCGTACAATGTGCTAGCTTTCTTGTGTGCTTAGATGACAATAGAGTATACGACTACTCGTCTTGTTTCTTACTTCCTTCTGAATTTTATGTAATCCGCTTATTATGTACAAAGTCTTTCAATCTCTGTGAAGAGATTATTAAAAGATTTTTACTTTTACCTGACGAAAAAAACTATTTAAAAGATGAAGATAAGAGAAAAAACAGAAGTGTTATCAGAACATTAAAATTATACCCAGATTTACGAGTCAGGTCCTTAACACCTCAAGACAAAAGAGGACAAGAAATATTGAATAAGCAAGATAAGGGTATAGTTACTTTCTTTATTAAGTTTCAAGGATTTGCTCGTCGTGGAAGCTCTCCATCTTTTCAATCAATAGTAGATTCTACAGAAACTTCCTGGCCGGTACAAAAAAATACTTTTTTTAGGTTACGTCGTTACGATCCTTTAATAATTATTATAGGAAATTTCCTACGACATATTAATATGTCGCCTTTTTTTCAACCTTCCTCTGATGAGGAGAAAACACTTTATGATCAGACAGAGGGTGAAATAAGAAAGTTAATTAAGAATAAAAAAACAATTACGACCCCCGTAAAATTCTACTTTACTGAATACTTTGAAGAAAATTTAGAAAAGAGTATTCGCGATCAACTCGAAATATTAAAAAACAAAGACCAAAAGCAATACCTTAAATACAAAAGCTTAGAAGAAAAAAGTTTTTCTAGTTTTTGGACATTAGGAGTGAATCAGACAAATAATAGCTTAACATCTCCATGGATATTTGCCTCTTTAGAATGTCAAGAGGATGAAATTTTTATTGTCCTGCAAGATCACCGAGAAAGAACAAATCATCCATATCCAGTAGATAACAATTGTAGCTTTGTGATGGGATATCATTATTCTAAAGGTGTTGCTTCAAGAGGAATGCCTCCTCTTGATGAACTTTTGACGATAGGCGAACCTTTAAGGCCAAGGTGGTTATTTAAACTCAAAATTCAGTCTTCGATAGATTGTATAAAAAAATATATCAAAAAAATCACTGAAAATGAGCCTAAGGAAAAACAATTACGTATAAAAAAAATAAAAGATGGTAATTGGGGAGAGAAGACTCAAGTGAACTTAAAAAACGGAAAAAGTATCCTACTTCCTATAGGAATGACGTTTATTTTACAAAATTAGATATTAATAAAAAAGTGATGTTCATAAGTTTTAACTCTCCACTTCCTTTTTTCTCAAAAAAAATGAGTAAAGCTGGATCAATCATGTATGAAATCAATTGTAAATTGAGAGGAAAAGATATTTTTTTATAGTTATAGGTAAGGAGAGCTATGGTTTGGAGCAGAGTATCTAAAGACACTCTAGTAAAGTTTAGTTTCCTCTAGAAGATCATTGAGTAAACCTAATTTGATTTCTTCACTTAATGAGTCCGGGAAAAAATTATAACACTGGTTTCTTTTTTCTTGTTCTTGATCCTGACTTGATTGTTTAAGCGATAAAATAGCATTTACAAAATACGTAGAACTTACCATGCCTTGATCTTTTCTATCAATAATATTATAAAAGACAGATTGATCATCTCTTTGATTATTTCTTATAAGATCTTTCATTCCCTGGCTATAATCTTTACGGTCTGTGCCAGCAACAATTCTAATATGAGATTCTTCATATTCATTTAATTTCTTAATGCCTTCTTTGGGTGATCCTTGAATCGCTGCGTAATGAGGATCGTCTTTTTCACGTGTGAACTTAACATCAATAATAACTTCTCTTTCATGCTGCAGTAATAGTTCTTTTCTTATTTGACTTATATAAGCGTTCCAGATTGTCTCAGTTTTCTCAGGGCTAACACCATGTCTTGTTCCAGCAAATGAATCGATAACAATGATGATAACACCATGGTTTGCGTATTTCATAGCATCTCTCAGCATGTCATAGTGTCTTTTGTGAGGTGGGTTAAAAGAACCAGGAAGGAGCACTAAAGTATTTTCAGGGACTTTATCTTCTAAACTTGAATGAGAAGAAGAAGCAGGGTCAGAAGCAGAACAGTTGCAAGAACCAGCTAATCTGAAAATTTTAGGAGGCCTCTTCGCTTCTCGTTGCGGGCTTGACGGAGGTGTTTGAGCACCAGCTTCAGCAGCATAACTCAGATTTGAAAAAAAAGAAAACAATAATAATAATAATATTTTAGATTTAATATAGTTCATTGATATCATCCTTTCTTTATTTTTTAAGACCAGAAACACCCTGATATCACTATCTAAAAAAAGTCGAAAATTCAGTTGAGTGAGTAAGAATTTTTTTACTCACTCTTTCTATGATTAACCTTGAAATAGTTTACCAGGAATTACTAAACCCGAGTATACACAAAATGGAAAAAAAAATCAAGCTCTTTAGCGTAAAGCGTTGATTATATTGGTCTATATTAGCTGCATAAAATTTAATGAAACCTAAGGGAAGGACTTATCTGCACTTTCTTCGATAAGAATCGAAAGCTTAGTCTACTTCTTATCCATTTCTTCCGCACTCTTCAATCTCTAATGTATAAAACACCTTAAAATTATAGTCCTATAAGTATATTGCAAAACATGAGAAATGGTGTATATTTTAGTAAACTTAATTAACTTATGATCGTATTTATGAAAAATTTTTTATCAAGCTTATTCTTTCTGTTATACAGTTCTTTTGCTTTGGGGTCTGCATTTCTAGAAAACTATGTCACTGGTGATAGTCAGAAACAAATCACTGAAAAAGAGTTATTTGCCTTTGCAAAAGAAGGAAATATATATGCAATTCAATCTTTAATAGATCTTAAAGTGGATTTTAATGCTAAAAAAAATAGTAAAGGGTCTCGGCTTATTCACTCTCTAGCTTCTCGCGGCCTTCGAAAAGAAATCAAATTTTTAGTAGAATCTGAGCCTGAAATCTTTATCGATATAAAAAATAACAATGGAATTAGACCTATTCATCTTGCAGCTTTAGAAGGACATGTAGAAACGATCAAACTTTTAGTTGCGTATGGAGCAAACGTAAATGCTCAAGCTAACAATGGATATATGCCTATTCACGCTGCGGCTAAGAGTGGACACGTGGATGCAATTCATGCTTTAGTTGTTCTTGGAGCTGATGTTAGCTCTCAGGCTAATAATGGATTTAATCCTCTTCATATTGCAGCTCAAAGTGGTGACGAAACAGTTGCAAGATATCTTGTCAAACAAAGAAAGTCCCAGCTAAAAGTCATACTTCCAGATGGAGATGTTCTAAACGCGATAACCATAGCAAGACAACATCAACATGACTCGTTAGCTAATTATTTTGAAAGAATAAGTGATTCTCATACACATGCAATAGTTTTTTCTTCTCTTGAATTTCTTGTGGATGAAAGAAAAACTCATGCAGTCGAAAAGTCTTTTTATTGTGAAACTCCTTCGCGAATTGAACTAGCTCGACTCCATCAAATTTCTGTAGGTAAAGAAAATAAAAACGATTTATCTCTAGCAGAAGACCCTATATTAACAAGATTGATTTTGCGTGTAAGTCACCAATTAACGAGACAAACTGATTTCCCAGAGCCTCCTTGTCTTCTTATTTCCTATCTTGATAATCAATGGTTAAAGTATTTTAAAAGATCTATGAAAAAATTTGAGGACAAATATGACGGGCTAAATTTGGATGTTAAGTTTATACTTTTAAATATTGCACGTTTTTTAGGCTATAATAAAAATTTAACCTCTTAATCCTAATAATTTTATTTTCTTTTACTATTACACCTTTTACTCTTATTAAAAATAATATAAAATTTATCGACAATAAGCTAAATTTTTAAAATTATTAAAAATTAAAAGGATTATTTTTATACAACAGCTTCTATAACTTAGAGTTAAACACAAGTAATCATATAGATAATATTAAAAAATCAAGAAAATAGATGAGTGATCTTGTGGAATAAATTTTAAAGTATTGCATATTAGAATAAGATTGTATAGAGTGTGTTTTTTCTGTAAATTTAAAATATTAAGGCTTCAAAATGAACATGAAGATAATTACTTTTTTATTGATATTTTTTAATCTAAAAATACTTGCAACGTCCGATGCCGAAAAATCTATTCAAAATGAAATCTTTGAATGCCTATATCCAGAACTTAATAAAGCACAAGAATATTGTACAATTAACAAACATTATGGAAAAAATAAGCTTATCATAATAATATCTACGATGGACTTTCATAGCTTCAAAAGAGCAAATATAATTTACAAAAAAATTATTGAGAAATTTCCCTCTTCTTCTCTATACCATATAAATCCTGACGAATTTTACACGTATGTATTATCAATACATCAAGAAATGATGGAAAAAGCTACGTGGTGGAAAACCGACGAAAGTGAAGCACATGGTTTTACTGAAGAAAAAAAATACAACGATTTTATGATAAGTGAAACATCAATCTATAATGGTAGTAAATATAAGGAAGCAAGAAGCAAATTTGAATTCGATTATTTCACAAAAAATCAATCGAGAATCAATAAGATAAAAGAAAGAAAGAAGACAAAAGAGAAAAGGAAAAAATCTAGAAAATTAAAATCTGAAATCAAAGAAAATCACTACAATCATTCTATTGTTATAAGAGACCTTAAAGATGTTATAGACTCTCTAAGTGAAGAATCTGTGTCACAAAATGATAAAGCTTTTAGTCGTTATGCAGCAATAAAAATAAGCACTAGTCAACACAGCGATATAGAAAAACCTTGGCTACCTAAAAAAAATTTACAAAAAAAAATGGAAGATGTCATGGAATTATGGATACAATCAGCCAAGAATGAAAATCCAATCGCAAGCTATAATCTTGGGTTTATTTATGGATTTGGTTTCGGTGTAAAAAAAGACTTGGTTCTTGCATTTAAGTACTTTGAACATTCGGCGCTAAGGGGGTTACATCAATCTCAAAAAATGTTGTCTCAATTGTATAAAGAAGGTCTTGGATGTGAGAAAAATGAGGAAGCAGCAAATTTTTGGTTTCGTGCATCAGGACCATCCTTAACAATTTATTCTATAGAATTTTAATGCCAATTAAAATAAAGAGAATAATACCTGATTTCTAAGTAATTTGATGTATTGTTTTCTAGCTTCTCAATTAATCTTTTCTTATTAAAATTGTGTCTTATAAAGCTAATCTACAAGATAGTAATTCAATGCCAAAATCCAACACCAAGCACACCACTGAGTTATAAACAAATAATAAAATTTTTTTCTACACATTTTATTTTTAAAAGGATAATCTTATGAAGAAGAAAGTTGAATAAAAATCATGGCCTTTTTGGTATTTGATAAAAATACATTAGAAAGGTATTATTTTTAAATTCTTATTGTCGTTTTAGCTTATAATACAATTTATTTAGTTATAAAAAATAATAAAAAGATTCAACTAAAAATTGAAGAAAGGATACGTAATGAAGTTATCAATAATTTTTGTCTTTATGTTTTTTTTTTCTTGTACACCCGAATCACAAGAAGACACAACGGTAGAAAGCTCTGAAGCAGAAGAAAGTCTTTCTTCTCAAACGGAAATATTAAATCAGACTGAAGAAAATCAAAATGAAATAACAGAACAAGTAGACTCAGATGAAAAAGTAGACTCAGATGAACAAGTAGACTCAGATGAACAAGTAGAATCAGATGAACAAGTGGATTCTGTTGAACAAGTGGATTCTGTTGAACAAGTAGATTCAGATGAACAAGTGGATTCTGTTGAACAAGTAGATTCAGATGAACAAGTAGATTCAGATGAACAAGTAGATTCAGATGAAAAAACCTATGTCAATGTTGAAGAAAATGATGATAACTCCGAGCAAGCATCTGAAATAAAAACCCTTACAAGTCTTCCTCCAAGTATAGATGATGTCAACGAGTGCTTTCTTTCAGGAAATGATTTCTCTCAAGGAAATTATGGGGGATATAAAGATAAAAGAGGCTGTGAGTACTTACCTGAAGAGCTACAAGAAGGATGTTCTTTTCGGTATGATCGGATAAATTGGGATAGTGCTGGGGTTACCAACAATCCTTGGATTAAATTCAGGAGAGTCCAATGTCCTAAAGAAATTACAAGTATTTCAGGGTGCGAGGCAAATGATGACAGTTCATACCCCTCAATCAATCCTGATGACTACATAAGTGGAAGTTATAATGGCCCAGAAATTTCAAGTGATTGGATTGAAGGTACCCATGTGACTGGTTATTGGGATTGTTGTAAACCATCTTGCTCATGGTCAGGGAAGGGATCCGTCAAGGATAATCAGCAAGTTTTAGCGTGCGATTCTAATGGCTTAAAATTAACTGATAGCAGCATAAAATCTGTCTGTGACGGCGGGTCTGCAGCAAGTTGTGCTGATAATAGCCCCTTTGTTATTAATGACGGACTATCTTATGGTTTTGCTGCGGCGGCTGCTGGTGATTCAAAAGTACTTTCCGGAGATAAAAATTGTTGTGAGTGTTATGAAACAGTTTTTATTGATAAAGAGCATCCAGCTGGCTGGGGGGGAGCACATCCTGACTTAGTAGGTAAAAGTCATGTGATTCAAGTTACCAACATAGGGTATGACGTTAGTGGAGACCATTCTTTTGATTTTCAAATACCAGGAGCAGGTATGGGAATTTTTAAAGGTTGTTCTATACAGTTTCCAACATACAACGAAGCTAATTTTGATGGGCAAGGGGTATTTGACACTTGTTCTGTAGGTGGAACAAACCCTGAGCAAGGTTCTTCAAACTGTGATTGTTCCTGGACCAATAATAAAGCTAATTGTGGTACTGATGATGAAAGTGAGTGTTTTAAGGTTTGTTGCTTAGACTAAACTATAAATTTCTTTAATAGCCTATAGACACTCACATTCTCAAACAAAGATCTAACAAGATAATTCTAATGGTTTTTGAAAGAAAGTAATTTTTCTAAGATCCTTTAAAAGTCTTTAAAAGCATAAAATTATTCTAGATCTAGACACAACAAACGGGTCTTGTTTTTATCATCATGAATGACGTAAGATTGAGCTTCAGGGCGTGCAATACTCTTTATAGTAAAACTTCCTAAGTCTTTTCCTTCCGAATACTTCAATAGGTAATCATATTTCATTACTTTCAACCACACCTCCCTCTGTTGGATCTATTTTATAGTGTCCACCACCATTTTCTTTCGAACATGACAATTGGTGTGTGTGGGTTTGGTAAGTTTTTTTTAGCGCCACCCCTTCAACACGAAGTGTAACTTTCGTCACGTATGCTAGGGATCCAATCATATCAGCTAAAGTCACAAGTTTTTTAAAACCTAGACCTATTGCTAATTCATTAGTGCCCACGCGACTACTTGGTCTATAACTTTACCCATTTTCTTGCTTGACGTAATCAGCACACATTATAGGTTCATTATTTTTTCGGGTTTATGAACGATAATAGATTTTGCATCTTAACGTGGAATAAATTCGAACTCCTGAACAAAATTTCCAACACCATCTTTGTCAGTCGTAAAATTCAACCAAATTTCATTTGATTATAAAACTTCCTTAACCTCAATTTCAGTCTTATAATGCCCTCCTCCTTTTTGTTCATCACAAGAACGTTAATGAACATGGGTAGGATAAGTCATATCAGGTTTTAAACCCTCGACACGAAACCGAAAAAAGCTTTTATTTAGTTCCTCGGTAATCATTAAAATTTTTCCTGACACTTGAGAGTCTGCATATGTGTCAAATAATGTAAAAAATTCACCTTGTACTATTGATATATGCTCTTATTTAGATCCTGAAAAAGAGTCTTCCTTGCAAGAAATAAAACAAGAAATAAACCAGCTAATAATAAATAAACATCACATACACAACTCCCCTTTTTTTGTGTAAATAATTTTCGATTTTTATTAGATCATAAATATAAATTATAGTTTCGACACGAAGATAAAAATTATACGTAAATTGCTGTAGTCTGAAACTTGTTTAAAATTTGAACAGCAATATTTAACAATCCACCAAACTGATGATAGTAAAATTGTCTTAACCTTTGAGGTTTATAAGAACCATTATACAAAGATTTTTTAAATTCAATTACTTCGACTTTTTGGTTTATTTAAAGTTGAGATCATTTTAGTATTAAATTCATGGAAATTTTTTTCAATACATTTTAGAAGCGTTAGAATCACCTTAACTTCTTTTTAGGTCGAAAAAAAAAAATATCTTTCTTAATAAAAAACGTTCTAGTTTCTTTCAATTATTTACGTATCCTACTCTGCGAACAATTCTTCAAAAGTTTACAAGTGAATATATCTCTTTAAAAAAAAATATACTGGAAAAAAGATACAATATGTTTATCTTGAGCTATCAAAGTATTAAAATTAAAGTGCAAATTATTAGATACGCTTGATAATAGAAAATATAAGATAATTGAAACCTTTAAAAGCTTCTTGCAAATAAATCACCAATATATATAATCTTTCAAAGATTATTGATACTAGGGTATTATGAAAAATATTTTATTAAGTTTCGTCTTACTACTCTCTAGTTTTTGTACATTAGCTACAGTTGAAGAAGACAAAACGACAAGAAACAACAACTATATTTGGGGAGATGGGATTTTTAACGGTGGGTTAATAAAAGGTTTTCTTTCCAAAGAAGAATGTACTATTTGTCAAGAAGAAATATCCCATAAAACAGCCCTTTCTTGTAAACACCTATTTTGCCAAAAATGTATCTTTATCTGGTTTCAAACAAATCCCAGCTGCCCAATTTGTAGATGTGATCAAACTACTTTTTATAAATTTAAATTATTAAACTCAGATAATCCTAATTATGAGGAAAATCAAATTATTCAATCGGAAAATAATATTTCCAATATAGTTCTATTACTTAGATCTGTTGATCCTAGAGAAAAACGACGTGCACTTAGAACTCTTATGACACTGGCTTGTAATGATTCAGACAATCTAAGTGAAATTAGAAAAGCTGGTGCACTTACTCATCTCATTGCTTTGCTGGAATCAGAAAATGAAGATATTTTTACAAAACAAGTTGCATCACAAATTTTGTTTGTTGTTTGTGAAAACGAAAATCGTAAGATAGAGATAATTTTTCTTAGTGGTATTTCTTTTATTGCTATTGGATTTTTTATAGTTTCACTTTATATGTAATTTTTGAATTATAGCTTTTATTATTGCTATTTTTCTAATTATATTATTTTCAATATTGTTTAGGAAAATGTATCTTTTCTTCAATTAAATTATCTTATGAAATAGATTTATGAACATGATCTTTCGTACTGTTATATTTATACATAAAAACTATATGATTTAGACTGTCGTTCTCTTTTTTTTTCTTAAGAAAAAGTGATTTTTAATCTTCTTCAGATCAAGACGATAATTTTAATTTTTTCGAGTTTAAAATACATTCATTTTTACTGAATATAAAATTTATTTACTCTTTTCTTTGACTCTGTGTGATAATTTAGTGACTAAGGAAAATATGTAAGTTATTATAAAACCTTTATTTTTAAGGAATAAAAATGATGACCTCATCTGATAAAAAAACCACTGAAATAGACGACGTCACTCAGTTACTCGATAAAGTCCCTCTAACTCGGGTAGAAAAAGAAGGTTCCAAAAAGATATGCTGTGTTACTGGAGCGACTTCTATGGTCGGATCTCATCTGGTAAGACGCCTTTTGCGTACCGGTCATACTGTACATGCACCTGTAAGAAGCTTAGATGATAGCAAGATAAATTTTTTAAAAGCAATGCCAGGAGCTAACGAGCGTTTAAAATTTTTCAAAGTAACTAGTTTAACTGACTCAGGAGCTTATGACAAATCTATCTCAGGGTGCGAAGTCGTACATCATGTTGCGTCTCCTTTCTTTATGGTTGGATCTAAGAAAAAAATCGAAGAAAAACTTTTTGCTCCGGCTATTTACGGAACAGAAAATATTCTTACTTCTTGTAGTAAAACAAAAACGGTTAAAAAAGTAATCCTCACTGGCACCGTATTAACTGCTGCCAGTGACTTTAGACGTTCACTTGAAATACCTAACTGGACAGTCTCTGAAGATGATAGAGATTCCACAACTTCTCAAAATGACTTTCCTTACGTACATTCTAAAGTGCTACAAGAGCAACGCGCGGAGAAAATGGCAGCATCTCAAAACCAGTGGGAATTGGTAACACTTTTGATTGGAGGAACATTCGGACCGATGTGCTCAGCACATGGGTCAGGGATCAATGCTATGTTTCTAAAATATGTGCGTATGGGCCTTTTTTTCCCCGCATGCCCTCCTGTAGGCTTTCCCATGCAGGATGTTCGAGATGTTGCATTAATGCACTCTCTTGCCATGTATAGTAAGAAATCAAAAGGTCGCTACATCGTGCCACAACGTTTAGTTCGTTTTTATGAATTTTGTCATGTTCTTCGTAGCGATGACCGAACTAAATGGAAATTACTACCCCTATTTGAGATGCCTACATTCTTTTTTAAGTGGCTATTTGGAAAACTCAGCCCTATACTCGGAATAGACAAAGCTATTCCAGAACGTATGTGGGGAACAAACATTAAATTTGATATTAAGAAAATACACCGTGATTTTGATCTAGAAAATCAAGGCTATAAACCTCTTCACATTAGAGAATCTATGGTGGATATGGATCTGTCTTTTCAGAAATTTAAAATTAGTAGTTTTAGTAAGTCTCTTGATCGTTATTAGAAAGTAAAAATAAAGTAATTTATTCTTTATAGAAAAATTATAATACAGATGATTCTGTATTTTCCGTTAAGTACCTTAATAATTATGTATATTTCAATTTACCTACACTTTTAACAATAAACTTATAAAAAATAGAGGAATTTTTCTCACAGGATCAATAAAATTCGCACATTGTCTCACCTCTTTGTCGCAGAACTTCTCTTTTATCCATGGCTGATGGAAATTCTAGCTCCATTTCATCTAATGATTGACCTTGCCATGATGTGTCTAGTGATATTATTTCACTTTCTTTCTTATCGACAAGTAAAAAGGCCTTATTAAATTGAACGATGTTATGTAAGACCACCCCAGGTAACTACTCCCGTACCTCCTACGATCATCTTTGGTAGTTCTCCGACTTTTTTTCTCGCGATTGTTGGTAATTCTTCGACTTTTTTTGCTTCAACGGTTTTATAAACTTCTTCTGCTTCTACTTCAATTGTTCTAATTAACTCCACCTTTTCAACTTTCTCTAAAGAACTATTCTTTCCAAGATTATCACTAGATCTAAGTATTTCCACCTCAACTACTTTTTTTCGGGATCTAAGACTTCAGCTACTTCAACTTCTGTAATTTTTATTTCATTAGTATTTTGTTGTTTTAACTTACGATAATTCATACGTGTTACAACTGCGACAATTATTGCAGTTCCTAATAAAAAACCCAATTGAGGAATTATCATAGCAATATTTTTTCTTCTTTCTAGATCTTCTCTCATATAAACTTGTTTTTTTTAAATCATCATATCATCAAGGGAAGTACTATCGATACTTTCACCATATTGATCACAAGTGGTTCCAAGATTATTACTTGAATTTAAAGTT
>PASJ01000022.1 GCA_002711925.1 Pseudobdellovibrionaceae bacterium
TAATCTTTTTCATTTAAAATACCCAACAAATTCGCTTAAAATACTTGTCCAAAAACGATTTAAATCATTATAAGTTGATAAAACAACCAAAGCCATGATCATAATAAACCCTAACTTTTGAAAATTTTCCATTGCTTTTTGGCTTAGTGGTCTTCTTCGTATTGCCTCTACAGCAACAAGAACAAGCTGCCCTCCGTCTAAAATTGGAATTGGAATTAAGTTTACGACCCAAAGATTAATGCTTATCAGAGCAAGAAGTCTAAGAAAAGAATCCCAACCGGCCTTTACAGAATCACCAGCCACCTTGGCTATCAATATCGGACCTCCTATAGATTGTACAGGAACAGAACCAGAGACGATACCTGCTAGTGCCTTTACTATCATAGCAGAATTTTCTAAAGTTTGCTTGAGACCATAAGATGCTGCTGAGAAAATATTATCGTAACGTTCCACAAATGGGTCTGGATAAGTTGTTACACCGAGAAAAGACACGGGGAGAATAAAACGATTCTCTTTGCCAGATGCTTTTTGTTGAATAACCTGCCTTAGCTCAACAGATTGTTTTATGAGATTACCTTGTCTTTCTGCAGTAATATCTATAAAAGATTTATTGTTTTCCTCAAGAGTCACTATCAAATCAAAAAGATCGGTAATTTTTTTATTACCTAGTTTAATAATACGATCAAAAACCTTTAGTGACTTATCTGCTGGCTCTTCAACCTTCTCAATGGTAAAAAGACTGTGATGTAAGCCATAATTTTCAGCTATAAACTCTTCTACTTGGTACAAATTGAGAGAATTTTTTATATTCTTATTAATTCTAAACTTTTCGTAAAGCTCACCAATGAATAAGGTGTGTTTTTTTATATTCCCAAGATTTGTTTGATCCAATTTTTTTAAATTTTTCTCTGTTGTGAAAACATCAATAGTTTTGGAACCGGCTGCTAGAAGGTTTTGAAATGCTTTTAAAAATTGATCCCAGGTTGAAATATTCGATTCATAAATATTTGAAGAACTCTCATAGGAAACTTTAGTGATACTTGCACCAGTCTTAATTTCATGCTTGTTAGACTCACTCACAGTAACAACAGGTGAAATAAAACCAAACAAAATACCGAGACGTCCTTGATTTTTTTCTTCTCCTATATGATTTTCCTTTAAAACAACAGCAGGAGTAGCAACAGTCGACAATTTTTTTGAGTCTCGTAGAAAAGAAATTCTAAGATTTTTTCCTGGTGATTGAGATACAAATTTTTCTAGATCTGCCCAGCTTTTTATATCTTTACCGTCAATACTTAAGATTTGATCACGAGGTAATAAACCAGCTTTATCAGCAGGACTATCTTGTTTTACCCACCCGAGTACAGGTGCCCTGTACTCAATTCCGTTCATAGCAAAACCAGTATACACAGCACCAGCAAGAAGAAAGTTTGCAAAAGGTCCAGCAAAAAGAATAAAGGCTCGTTTCCAAAGGGAAGCTTTGTACATTTCTTGCCCCTCGAAATAACTTGGAACATTTTCGATTGGGCTAGCTCCTGCTAATTTAACAAAACCTCCCAAAGGGATACACGCAATCTGATACAAGGTTCCCTTGCGAGTAAAACTAAGAATATTAGGACCAAAACCTATTGAAAAAACCTCAACACCTACTCCACAAGCTTTTGCAGCAATGTAATGACCGAACTCATGAACAAAAATCAAAATACCCAGCATAAGAACTATGCCGATTATTGGGTGTGATAAAAATTCTAACAAATTTTGACTCCAAGTAAAAAAATTAAAATTTAGTAAATAAAATAACAGCTAAATACAAAGCAGGTGCTGCAAATATTGCAGAGTCAACCCTATCGAGAAAACCTCCATGCCCCGGAAATATTTTTCCTGAATCTTTCACATTAGAATAGCGTTTAAATAAAGACTCAACTAAATCACCTAGTATTCCAGCAACAGAGCACACAAAGGAAACAAAAACTAAAACAGGCCAACTATTGGAAAATAATGACATAGAGTAACCTATAAAACTTCCACCGATCATAGCAGCAGCAAGCCCACCAAGAGCTCCTTCCCATGTTTTGTTTGGAGAAAGGACAGGAGAAAGCTTTATCCTACCAAAAAATTTACCTGAAAAATAAGCACCCGTATCACTTAAAGCAACAACAGAAAATAAAAAGATCAAGTACATCCCTGAAGATTTTAGCTCATACAGCTCCCAAATAACAACCCATGGGATAACTAGGTAGGAAAGTGATAAAAGTATATGTGTCACATTTTTTATTGAACTCTCAATATTCTTACCAAGAAGCATTCCACATATTATACCGAAAAAGAAAAATGTGATTATAGACACATGTTCGTAACCATTTTTGACAACAGTTACAGAGGCAAAAAGCCCAGCACCTAATAACATAATAAGCATTTGAAGATAAACATTTACAGCTTTACCAACCCCATTGAGTAAAGGTTGACTTGCAGCTTGCAACATTCTCGAAAATTCAAATAAAGAAATTTCCATGCATAAAAAACAAAATACAAACACACTATTTTTACTACCAAAAATCAATAAGGATAGAAAAGCTGGTAAGATAACCATGGCTGTCAGAAGTCTTATTGAAAGCACTGTATACACCTCTTATTTGAAATATCAAAAAAACTATCTCAATATCTAACTAAACTTTTTCACTTACTAGTCCAAAGCGCCTACAACGCTTGCTAAAGTTTTCAATAGCCGATGCGAAATAGGCTTGGTTAAAGTCAGGCCAAAGAATATCAACAAAATATAGCTCAGCATAAGCTAGCTGCCAAAGCAAAAAGTTAGAAACTCTTCGCTCTCCACTAGTCCTGATTAGTAAGTCTGGGTCTGGTAAGTCTTTAGTAGATAAAAATTTTTCAAATACAGCGGGTGAAATATCATCAACACTTAATTGACCCTCAACAGCCGATCGAGCAAGTTCCGTACAGGCTTTAAGAATATCATTCCGACCACTATACGAAAGAGCAATATTTAAAATTAAACCCGAATTTTCACTTAATTGCTCTTCAACCTGCTTAACTTTTTTAAATGCGGAAACAGGAATCTTTTCCAAGTTACCAATAACTTTTAATCTCACATTTTTATCATTAAGATTATCTTTTTCTTTTATGATATAACGCTCAAGAAGGGAGAAAATTCCTTGAATTTCACGAGTGGGTCGCCCCCAATTTTCCTCACTAAAAGCATACAACGTTAAAACCTCTATCCCCATTTCTATAGCTGCTTTTATTGTTGTAGTTACAGCACCCAAGCCACGAAAATGCCCCCAAAGTCTCGGCATATTCTTTTTTTGTGCCCAGCGGCCATTGCCATCCATAATAACAGCAACATGCCTAGGTAAATAACCATGGCATTCATTTGAGTCTGATAAGGGGCTACTGAGGGGTAAGTTAGACATCAAGCGAGAATCCTAACAACTATGATGACTCAAGTTAACAAAATTATTGTTATTTTTCAATATAACTTCTCAAACTTTCGAAGTAAACAATAATTAGATATCTAAGTTTGAGTAAAAAATCTGGACTTGATTACAGATAATAATTGAAATGAATGAAAAACACAAGCTATAAGGGTGTTTAATAAGAAATGAATAAAGTAAAATTATCACCTTAAGTAAACTAAACTAGAAAACCATAGGCAGACTCGATACGAATCATCCTTTACTTCTATTCTCAAAAAAAAAATCTATCAGCAAAAAGTGCTATGAAATGATTAAAAAAGAAAAAAAAGGCTTATTTTCAATAGCTTCAACACATTTGGGTCGTATAGAGGATACTCCTCTTCGAACTTTACAACTCTTACATTCAGCAGACATTATTATATTTGAAGAGGCTCGGGAAGGTCGAAAGCTTTTGAAGCAAGCGAAAACAACCCGAAAATACTATATATACAATGAGCACAAAGACAATACGGTCACTGATCACATGAAAGAATCCTTACTTCTTGGTAAACATGTCCTTTATGTTAGTGATCAAGGTTGTCCAACCCTATGCGACCCTGGAACTGATCTTGTTAAACTGGCACACCAAACGGGGGCAAAGATTGAAGTTATTCCTGGACCAAGTAGTTTAACAGCAGCGCTTAGTGCTTGTCCATTTTATCTTGAGACACATATTTTTGCAGGCTTTCTACCAAGAAAACGACTTGATTTAGAAAAAAAGTTAAAAAATTACCTTACACTCGGTATGCCCATTGTTATCTTTGAAACTCCTTACAGAAGAAATAAACTTTTAGAGACATGTCAGGAAATTATAAAAAACAAAAGGAAAGTCTATATTGCTCTTGATATTTCAGGTCAAGATGAAAGTTATTACTATGGCAGCTGTTCATCTGTTTTTAAAAAAGTAGAGAATCTTGGTAAATTAAACTTTGTCTTGATCATTGAAGGAACAGAAAAAAAGAGCTTAAAAAAGTAAATACGAGTTAACCTTTATAAACCTTCGACCCTAAATATCGCGGTAAAGCTAGAACAAATAAATCCTTAAATAATGCAAGACTTGGAACAGCAAAAAGAACTCCCCAAAAGCCAAAAGTTCCACCAAACCCTAAGACACCCACAATAACAATAATAGGATGCAAACCTGCTTTTTGACCAATGATTTTTGGAGTTATAATTGTCCCATCTAAGGTTTGAACTATTAAAATAACAAATACGAAACTTACGATAGGAGACCACCCCACAAAATTCGTCAAAGTTACAATAAGACACAAAAAACCACCAACAAAGATATCGAGATAAGGAATAATTCGACAAATTCCAGCAACAAAACCAATAACAAAAGCGGAAGGTAAACCAATTATTGAAAAACCAATAACATATAAAACAGCTAAGATACCAGCAACAAGGCATTGACCTTTAATAACCTTATTAATTGTCTCTGACATTTGTTTAAATAAAACAAGACTTTCCGGTAGTATTGTTCTTGGAATTAATTGTTGAAATTGAGTTTTTAAATTTTCTGTGTATAAAATAAGAAAGAAAGTAAGCAGGGGGACAAGAATAAGGTTGATTAAAGTACCTAAGATTTGTGGAAGCCCTCTCCAAATCGTTGCTAGAGCATTGTACGCTTCAGTCGATACGTTTGAAACTCCAGAAAAATCTTCCAATAAATTAAGAAATTGCTGCTCAGAAACTAATCCGGAATTAACCACAATATCCTTCACATAGGGTAACCAAATTTGATTAAAAGCATCCATTGCTGCTGGAGCTAACCTTAATAAACCAATAGTTTCATAATAAATAAAAGGAATTGTTCTAAGTGATAATAATGTAACGATAAGAATCAAAAATAAAACAAGGATAAAAGTAAAAATTGATCGAGGTATTTTAACTTTTTCTGAAAGCTTGACAACAGGAGCAAGAACAAATGCAAAAAACAAGCTTATCCCTATAGGAACAACAAGGGAAGAAAGAAGCCAACTTAGAACATAAAGACTGGAAAAAACAGCAAGATAAAATGATAAGAAAGTATAAAAATGTGCGTTTTTTACCTTAGATGATGAAGACCGCAAAAAAGACTCCTGAGTAATAAAATTTAACTTAGCTTAATTGAAGTGTAACGACTCGCTCCAAATAATTGTAGTCTTTAATAATTGACTTCACACTCCAACACTGAGCCTCAAAGATACCACAGATTTTTTGACATAATTTAGGCGGTATTTCAACTATAAGAATGCCACCTGGGTTGAGCTTTGATTTTGAGTATTTTGCCAAAGTTTCATAAAATAAAAGGCCATTATTGTCAGCAAAAAGAGCCGTATGAGGTTCATAGTTTTTCACGTCAGGCATAAGTTCACAACTCTCACTTATTGAGATATATGGAGGATTACAAAGTATGAGATCAAAACAACTTTTCAGGGCTTGCCATGATTTTTTTTGTAAAATATCCATAAAAGAAAAAGATATTTGGGAATCTTGTAAACTATTTAGAACCTGATTCCTTTTTGCAACATGAATAGCATCGTCTGAAATATCGACCGCTTGAACTTTTACCCTGGAGCAATTTTTTGCAACAGAAAGACCTACACAACCACTTCCTGTACAAGCATCTAAAACTCTTAAGGTACTTTTTTTATTTTGTTTACAATAATCGAGAGCTTCGGAAACAATAAACTCTGTATCGGGGCGAGGTATCAAGACATTTTTATCAACATAAAAGTCTAATCCATAAAACCCCTGATTTTTAATGAGGTAGGCTACAGGTTCGTTGTTTTTTCTTCTTTGTAATAAAGATATAAAATCATGCTTTGTTTTTTCTGAGAATTGAATCTTACGTCGCATATATAGATCTAGTTTTGTCCAACCAAGAACATACATAAGAATAAGTTCAACGTCTAAACGCGAATTATCATTAGCAGAAGAACCGAGCTCTTTTATGGATAAAAGAATAAGCTCTTGCACCAAAATTTCCTTTGATGATGATAAGTACGACATAAGCATAATTATATAGCCTCAAATAAAAGAGTATTATTCAGTTGTATCAGGAAACTTAGGAGAAACAAAACAGACGAAAAGATCAAAATTTCTGATATGACAAAAAAAAGATTCTCCTACAAATCGTTCTGTTGCTTTAAAAGCTCTGCTGTATGGTGGGCTCCGAGAGCATCAATAACCTCCTCAATAGAGCCATCCATGATTTCATCCAAACGATATAGTGTTAAGTTAATACGATGATCTGTCATCCGACTTTGTGGAAAGTTATATGTTCTTATTCTTTCACTTCGGTCACCTGAACCCACTTGACTCTTCCTGTCTGCACTCATTTTCTTTTCTTGTTCTTCTTGAATTTTGCTGTAAATACGACTACGAAGCATTTTCATAGCCTTATCTTTATTCTTATGTTGAGACCTTTCATCTTGACACTCGGAGACAATACCTGTTGGAATATGAGTTATTCTGACAGCAGAATCAGTTGTATTGACATGTTGCCCTCCTGCACCACTTGAGCGATAAGTGTCAATCCGAAGGTCTGCCGTATTAATATCAACTTCAACTTCTTCTGCTTCAGGTAAAACAGCCACTGTACAAGCACTTGTATGAATTCGTCCTTGAGACTCAGTTAATGGAACTCTTTGAACCCGATGAACACCTCTTTCAAACTTTAACCGACTATAAACTTTCTTACCCTCTATAGAAACGGTTACTTCTTTATAACCACCTTTAGTAGATTCATGGGAGTGTAAAAATTCGATTTTCCAACCCATTCTTTCGGCATAGCGTCCATACATTCTCAAAAGGTCTGCTACAAAGATACTTGCTTCATCCCCTCCTGTTCCTGCTCTGATCTCCAACATTACATTTTTGCTATCTAAAGGATCGGATGGTAGCATTAAAATAACGAGTTCTTTTTTAGCTTCATCAATTTTCTCAGTTAGTCTTTCTACCTCCTCTTTTGCTAGTTGACGCATTTCAACGTCATCACTTTTTAGCATAAGAGTTGCACTTTCTAACTCTTCTTGAAAAATTTTAAGTTTTCTATACTCGTTGACTATATCTTCTAGTTCGACACGTTCTTTATTATATTGAGCAAACTCTTTACCTGTAAGATCAGGTCTTGAAAGGCTATCTTCAATTTCAATATATCGCCTCTCAATTGATTCAAGCTTATCAAACATTTTTCCCCCTAAAACAAAGAATGCACGATAGAAACCGCGCATTGAGAGTTAACTTAAAAATCTTAAGCCTTGCATTTTTTTTTTCGAGATGAAGCAAACTTTGATACTAGGACTTTTTATATCTTCTATTAAATTTTTCAACTCGACCTGTTGTATCAATGAGTTTTTGCTTACCTGTATAAAAGGGGTGACACTCACTGCAAATCTCAACTTCTAAGACCTTTGCTGTTGAACCCGTTTCAAACTTATTACCGCACAAACAAGTGCATACTGTTTTTTCGTAATCTGGATGTATTTTATCTTTCATTATATATTCTTCCTTTTTAATTAACCCTTCATAGCTTCGATAAATTCTGAGTTTGTTTCACTTTTATCGAGCTTATTTAATAGAAAATCCATAGAGTCAACAGGATTCAATGGTTGGAGGAGTTTTCGTAAAATCCACATACGATTAAGAACGTCTTTAGGTAATAGAAGTTCTTCCTTACGTGTACCAGATTGGTTAAGATCAATTGCAGGAAAGATTCTTTTTTCAACCATTTTCCTATTCAAGTGAAGTTCCATATTACCGGTACCTTTAAACTCTTCAAAGATAACTTCATCCATCCTAGAGCCTGTATCAATTAGTGCTGTTGCAATAATTGTTAAAGAACCACCTTCTTCAATATTTCGTGCAGCACCAAAAAATCTTTTTGGCTTATGTAAAGCGTTTGAATCAACACCACCAGAGAGGATTTTCCCAGAAGGAGGTACAACAGAGTTGTAGGCACGAGCCAATCGAGTTATGGAGTCAAGAAGTATAACAACATCTTTTTTGTGTTCCACAAGCCTTTTAGCTTTTTCTATTACCATCTCTGCTACCTGGACGTGACGCTGTGCAGGTTCATCAAAAGTAGAACTGATAACTTCCCCACGTACACTTCTTTCCATATCTGTAACTTCCTCAGGTCGTTCATCTATAAGAAGAACGATAAGTACAGATTCAGGGTGATTTTTTTCAATTGCCGTAGCAATTTGCTGTAATAGTACAGTCTTACCTGTTCTTGGAGGAGCAACGATAAGTGATCTCTGGCCTTTCCCAATAGGGACAAGCATATCTATTGTTCGGGTCGAGTATATTTTAGTATTGTACTCTAGACTGAACTTTTCCATTGGATACAAAGGAGTCAAGTTATCAAAAATTATCTTATCCACATCTTGATTTGTGGATTCATTATTTACCTTTTCCACCTTTAAAAGTGCAAAATATCTCTCACTATCTTTTGGAGGTCTGATTTGACCAGAAACTGTGTCGCCGGTTCTAAGGTTGAATCTTCGAATTTGTGATGGTGATACATAGATATCATCAGGGCCTGGCAAATAATTATAATCAGGAGCTCTTAAAAACCCAAAACCATCAGGAAGTGTTTCTAAAACTCCAGAGCCATAAATAACACCACCCTTTTCCGACTGAGCCTGTAACAAGGAAAAAATAAGTTCTTGTTTGCGCATACTACTTGCACCAACAACCCCAAAACTTCTTGCCATCTGTGTCAAGTCCGAGATTTTTCTTAACTTGATTTCGTTTAAATTTATAACTTCTGGTGTACTCGATTTTTCTTTCTTGGCTTCTCTCGCCATCTGGTGTGCTCACTTTTTTATTTGGAAGGTTAATAATAGTCCAACAAAAATCACCACAAGCGTTTTCTATTTTTAAAACACTCTATGATCTTCTCTGTTTGATTTTGTTGCTTAGTAGGTTGACAAAGCATTTATGCTTCGGCGGACAGCTCTACCCCACGAAAATTAGGAACGCGATCAGTTCTACACGGAGGTTTTTCTTTTTTCAAGCTATTTTTTATTTTTGAAGGAAAAATAGACGCTTGGCATTTTTTCACCGCTGTCATAAGATATTATTTTCAGAAGGATAAGGATTTATAATATGATTAAACAACTAGCAACATTTCTTTTTACATTATATTTAACCGGTGCTTCACCCTGCTTTGCTGAAACTCCAGGAGAAATGACCAATAAGTTTCAACAACTTTTTACAACAGCTGGGTATTCAACAATTTTTGGTGCAGCTACAGGAGCTGCCGTATTAGGTTTATCGAAAACCCCAAGTGAGAAACTAGAGTATATCGCCATAGGAGCTTCATTAGGTTTTATCTCTGGAAGCATTTTTGGTAGCTACATAGCATTTTCTCCAATGATAAATAGCAACTCACCAACAAAAGACAATCAATTTAGCTTCGATCTATCTATAGCTCCAATATTTAGATCGTTAGACCAAGGAAAATTGCCTTTGGTAGCAAACTTTAGCTTTATGTTACCTTAGTTAAAGACTCCTTTCGCAGTAAAGTCATATGCACCTGCAGAATCAATATTAACTGGGTAAATCTCCCCGAGCCTAAGGCGACTGTCTCTTTCTACATAAACCACCCCGTCAACTTCTGGCGCTTGACAGGATAAACGAGCCAAAAGAAGGTTGGAGTCTTTTTTCGAAATTTCTTCAAGAAGCACAGGCAAAACTTTGCCAACAAAGGATTTTTGTTTATTCTTGGATATTATTCTTTGCAACTCCATTACTTTTTTGTAGCGATGTTTTTTTATCTCTTCATCAATTTGATCAGGCATCCTAGCTGCTACTGTCCCCTCTTCTTGAGAGTAGGTAAAGCAACCAAGATGGTCTATTTTCATTTCAGCGATAAAATTTAAAAGTTCTTCGAAATCTGACTCAGTCTCCCCTGGAAAACCGACCATAACTGAAGTCCTAATAACAATACCTGGAACTTTTACACGGACCTTGTGAAATATTTCCTTTAGCTGCTTAGAGTCCACGGCACGTTTCATTCTTTTTAAAACAGAGTCGCTGGCGTGTTGTACCGGAATATCTAGATATTTTACTATTTTTTTCTCACTAGCAATAAGGTCAAGAATCTCATCAGAAATATTTTCCGGATATAGATATAGCATTCTAACCCATTCTAAATTTTCTAAACAAGTTAGGCCTTTCAATAAAGCAAGAAGATCTTCTTTTTGGTCTCTTTTATCCCGACCAAAAGCAGCAAGATCTTGGGCTATTAAGTTGATTTCTTTAACCCCTTGTAAAGTCAGCTGTTCTACTTCTTTTACAATACTTTGTATGGATCGAGAACGAAGCTTTCCCCTAATAGCAGGAATAATACAAAAAGCACAAGAGTGCTGACACCCTTCTGCAACTTTTACATAAGCTGAACCTTTGGATAAAGTATTAATTCTAGGTAAAGTCTCATTGTACAAATAATTACTTCTTTTTGCTATGACTTCACCCTTCTCAGGTTGTGATTCAATGATTTCGGCTATTTTATGAAATTCATCTGTCCCAACAAAGAAATCAACTTCTGGTAAGCCTTTTGCTAGCTGCTTCTTATATCGTTGGGCTAGACAGCCTGTAACAACTATCTTCAAATCAGGTCGTATACTCCGATACTCTGAACACTCTAAGATAGTGTCTATAGCTTCTTGTTTTGCTGGCCCAATGAAACCACATGTATTTATAATTATAAGGTCTGCTTCTCGGGCAGATGGAGCTATGTTCCAGCCTTTTTCAAGCATAGAGCCAAGCATAACTTCAGAGTCGACACGGTTTCTGGCACACCCAAGGGATATTAAAAAAACTTCCTTTCCTTGCTGAACTTGATATACTTCCATAGCTATTTACTCTTATTTAATCATTGACAGAACAAAGAGACTTTAAATTGTCTCAAATTAGCTAATCTACATACCACTAGTTTATACTGCGGGGCAAGAGACAAAAAAAAATGCGAAAAATTATAGCTGTTAACGGGAAAATTTGCCCACCAGAAAAAGCATTTATTTCTGTGAATGACCGAGGCTTACTGTTTGGAGACTGTTTACTTGAAGTTATGTTAGGGTCATTTGGTAAAATTCCTTTTTTAAAAGAGCACTTAAAAAGATTATACAGCTCAGCACAAGCATTAGACTTTAAAATCCCTTGGTCTTCAGAAGACCTAGCACTTGAGCTAAAAACATTAGCCCAAAAAACTTTTTGTGCCAAAGTCTACATAAAATTAATAATAACCGGTGGAAACCAGCCGAGGATGTTTAGTCTGGAGGAGGCTCCAGCTACAAAGCTTATATTTCTCGAGGAATTAGAAGACTTACCTGACAAGTCAAAAACAAAAGGAATTTCTTTATGTCCAGTCCACAAAAAATTTGACCAAGGTTACGTAAGCATAAAAACAAATAACTACCTGCACAGTATTGCTGAAAGAAAAAGGAGAAAGCGAGCGGGTTTTGATGATATTCTATGGGTCAATAAAAAAAACGAAGTTTGTGAAGCTTCTGCAGCAAATATATTTTTTGTACGTAAGGTTAAAAACATTAACGAGCTCTATACCCCAGTAGAAGAAAGCGGTATTTTACCAGGCATAACGAGAGAAAAAATCTTAATGCTAGTAAGAAATAAACCTGAAGTGAGAAGCAAAACAATTAAAATAGATTTTAGTGAAATTGCTGACTTTGATGAAGCTTTCCTAAGCTCCTCCATACAAGGTTTAGTTCCCATCAAACAAATAGGTTCTTATCAATACAAAACTCTATGCCCAAAAGGTTTTTTTACACAGGTCAACCAGAATTTTAAGAAACTTATTTTGCGAGCTGTTTCTTAAGAAAAAATGTAATATCAGACCTTTGAGTCTTTAGATTCATTTTGGGAAGGGGCTTCTGGGGAACAAGTAAATCCTTTTGTTGGGTAAGCCTTATCCAATTGTATTCTCTGATAAACTTCTTCACGATGAACTTCCGTCTCGCGGTTAGCTTTAATACCTATCCTAACTTGCTTACCTTTGATATGCATCACGGTTACTTTAATCTCATCACCAATAGCTATAGTTTCTCCAATTTTTCTTGTAAGGACTAACACCCAAACCTCCCGTTATGGAATAAGCATGCTTAATTTGAGTTATTGTTTGCGCTGTATTCATTTTATGATAAAATATTTCATAAGTTAATGTAATCAAAAGTTTTTTTTATTTTTAGAAAACAAAAAAAAATTAAATGAAGAATAGTTTCTATCAATATCATCTTTAAATTATTGTCGCCATTTGTACTTGGCTCATTTTTTTTTAAAAAGAAGTAAAACTAAAATTTTTTAGAATCTAAGAAAAGCTTAGATATAAATTTAATCATGATCTAAAACAAATCTTTCGAGCCGCCAGAACTAGAAAAAAAGCTAGGTTTAAGCCATCTATTTTCAAAGGCTCAAAGCATATTTTCTCTATCATTTACAGCTTATTGCAAAAAAAAAAAAACAGAGCTTCTCGAAAAGTAAAGGCAGCTTACCTCCCAGAAAGTATCTGTTAGACAATTAATGGTTGGCTGAATATTGTTTATGCTGTATAGACTCACTCTTAAGCTTTCTATAGGCTGCTTTTCTAATGAAAAGGCAGGAAATAAAACCGGTAAAGCTAAAATACTAAGTTTTTTTTTAAATATATCATAATTCGAAATTTTGAAGGGTAAAGAAGCTATGTCTTTGAGCAAAGAAGAAACAGCTAAGATTATTAAAGATTATCAGATGCACTCAAATGATACCGCATCACCGCAGGTTCAAATAGCCATGCTTAGTCACAGACTGACTCAGCTTAATGAACATTTTAAAACAAATAAAAAAGATCATCATTCACGCAGGGGCCTAATGAAGCTCGTTGGTCGAAGAAGAAAGCTTTTATCCTATCTAAATAAAAATAATGCAGATGAATACAAGACTTTAATATCAAAGCTTGGGATCCGCAAATAAAAGCCAAAAAAGCTCTTCTTGCTCTTACTAGAGAAATAAATATCTTATAATTGAAGACCAACTGAAATTAGCCTGCAAAGGAACAAAGCTTATGTCCGTAATACGTGAAGTTATATTGAATGACCGGAAGATTCAACTTGAGTTTGGGAAATTTGCCAAGCAGGCCAATGGCTCTGTAATGGTTTCTTGTGAAGGAACTCAAGTTTTAGTTACGGTGTGTGCTTCAGAAAAACCAAACCCTGAACTAGATTTTTTCCCTTTAGCTGTTGAATATATTGAAAAAAGCTACGCCTCAGGACGAATACCAGGAGGCTATCTAAAAAGAGAGGGGCGTCCATCAAACGAAGCTGCTCTAGCGGCAAGAGTTATTGACCGTCCACTGCGCCCTTCTTTTCCAAAAGGGTTCACAAATGAAACAGTTATTACAGCAACCATTGTTTCTTATGAACACGGCATAAGCCCTGCACCTTTAGCTCTTTTGGGTGCAAGTAGTGCTTTAATGGTTAGTGAAATTCCTTTTAATGGTCCTGTTGCTTCTCTTCGAATTGGTTTGAAAAATGGTGAATATATTATAGATCCGATTGAAGGTGATGAAGAAAATTTAGACTTAGATTTAAATATAGCTTGCAGTCCAGATGCTGTTGTCATGGTTGAATCTTCTGCTCGCTTCTTAGATGAACAGCAAATGATTGATGCTATCGACTTTGCTCATAAAACAATGAAGCCCCTTTTTGATATGCAAGAAGAAGTTAGAAAAGAGCTGGGTAAAGAAAAGTGGCCTTTAGAAGAAATAAAGGTTAACTCTGAGCTTGTTGAAAAGATCAGCCAAAAAGCGGAAAACCCATTGGCAGAAGCTTACGCTATTAGCAACAAGCAATTAAGACAAAAGAAACTTGCTGATCTTGCAAAAAGTCTTGATGATGATTTAAACCCTGAGCAGGATAAAGAACTATCAAGTGAAATTGATGGCATTTTTTCTAAGCTTAAAGCAAACTTTTTAAGAAATCTCGTTCTCGATAAAAAAGTCCGTATTGATGGGAGATCACCCACTGAGATCAGACCAATTACTTGTGAACTCGATTTACTAAAAAGTCCACATGGGTCTTCCCTTTTTACCAGAGGGGAAACTCAAGCCCTTGCCTCTGTTACCTTAGCCTCTATAGAAGATGTTCAAAGGTCAGAAACTTTGTGGAGTACGGATCGCAAGGAACGCTTCATGCTACATTATAACTTTCCTCCTTTTTGTGTTGGGGAAGCAAGAATGCAAAGAAGTCCGGGGAGACGAGAAATTGGTCATGGCAGCTTAGCTAGAAGGGCTTTAACTCCAGTAATCCCAAACAGCGAAAGCTTTCCTTATGCTATCCGTGTGGTTTCAGAAACTCTAGAATCAAATGGTAGCTCTTCAATGGCTGCCGTTTGTGCTGGAACATTAGCTATGCAAAGTGCAGGGATTCCCCTACTATCACCTGCAGCAGGTATAGCTATGGGAATGATTAAAGATGGCGAAAGAAGCGTTATACTATCAGATATTCTTGGAGATGAAGACCACCTTGGTGACATGGACTTTAAAGTTTGTGGAACAAGAGAGGGTATAACAGCTCTACAGATGGATATTAAAACTCCAGGAATTAGTAAAAATCTTTTAAAGGAAGCATTACTGCAAGCCAAAGAAGGACGTAACCACATTCTGAACAAGATGGAAGCAGTCTTACCTTCTGCTGAAAAAATAAAAACTGCAGCTCCAAGGCTTGTTCATGTTAAAATTCCTTCGGATAAAATCCGTGATCTTATTGGACCAAGTGGAAAGCATATTAAAAAGATAGCCTCAGAGTCAGGGACCAAAGTTGACGTGGATGACTCAGGTATTGTTAGTATTATGGCTCCTGATGTGAATGCAGCACAAGCAGCAAAAACACTTATCAGAACATATACTTCAACGTTGAGGGTTGGAGATATCTATCTTGGTAAAGCCAATAGAGTTACCGAGTTTGGCGTTTTTATTGAAATCAAACCAGGAGTTGAAGGGCTTTGTCATATCACACAACTTAATAAAGAGCAGGTAACCACAGTAGAAGATGTCATTAATGAAGGTGATGCCGTACTTGTTAAAGTTGTGGACATTGATCGTCAAGGTCGAGTTAAACTAAGTAGAAAAGAAGCTCTTGGTAAGAAACCAACATTTGCTTTCTAAACTCGGTGTTTATACGTCATCTTGATCGTCGCTTTTTGGTTCTTTGTGGATTTTAATGATATGAAAAAACAAGACAAAATACCAAATACAACAGATACCACCGCCAAGTGTTATTAGCTTTACTACGCTTTCTTGACTTAAATGACGCCTTCCTACATGCAGATCGAGTCTCCTTATTCTTACAGCTTCGTTACCCCTTAGTTCGAGTGCTTGAATGTGGATAGTATCACTGGCAAAATCAGCTCGACATACAGGGCATACTTTATTAAGTGAAGATCGCCTTAATTCTATAAAGCACTCCACACACATAACGTGTTTTTTGGCGCAAACCTCAATTTTTTTTTTAGAAAATGCGCTTTCAAGGTCATTTGTTAAAAAGTCTTCTAAACAAACAGGGCAAGCGTCGGACTCAGACTCCAATTTTTCTTCCGCTCCATATGGATCTAACGATGTTGAAACATTTTCTGAAGCCTTAAGAAACGTAGAAAAAATTAACGAGATAGCAACACTTCGAGAAAACAAGAATAAACGATAGTACAAAAAGTCCATAAAGGTTTCCTAACAAAATTTAAGTTTTTATTATAATATTTTTTAACAGTAGGTGGATCTAGACGGTTAAAACGTATGATTGTAAGAAATCAATCCGGGTAATTCTATCAAAAATTAGCCTAAAAGCAAGCTATGTTATACTAATGCTTTTCAAATAATTTGTAGAATATAAAAACTAATTAATGCAAAATAAAATTTCTTCAACATACTTTTTAGGTTTTACATTAATTCAAAAAAACACAAGTGAGGACAAAATGCTCTTTAAAAAAGAGAAACACGAAGTTTTTGCCGTTATTCTTGCTGGAGGTAGTGGTACACGATTTTGGCCTAAGTCAAGACAAAAAAAACCGAAACAGTTGTGTAAAATTATTCACCCTGAAAAAACTATGCTCGAGTTATCCTTAGACCGACTAGATGATTACATTCCACCGAAAAGAAGAATTATTATCACTCATAAACATCAGTTTGAAAAAACAAAAAAAATTGTTGGAGATAGGGCAAAGTATATTATTGCTGAACCAGAAAGCAAAAACACTGCGGCAGCATTGGCACTTGCTTCCCTGGAGGTTAGAGCTCTGAGTAAAAACTGTAATAGTTATATCGTTTCTCTTCATGCGGATCATCTTATTGATGATCACGAAAACTTTCAACAATCAATAAAAGAAGCTATTGAAGTTGCAGCTGAAGATTACCTGGTTCTAATGGGCATTAAGCCAAGTTTTGCGGAGACAGGTTATGGATATATAGAAAAAGATCAGGCTAGTAATATAAGCGGTGATCTTAGAGCGAACCGAGTAAAAAAATTTCACGAGAAACCAAACAAAAAAACTGCTGAGCTCTATTTTTCACAAAGTCATTTCCTTTGGAATTCTGGAATCTTTGTTTGGAAAACAAACGTAATTTTAAATGAGTTTGAAAAATTTGAGAACAAACTTCTTAATGAATTGACCTCTGTGCAAAAAAATTTAGGAGGATTCTTCCACACAGTACTTAATGAGAAACTGGTAAGCTCTTATCAAAACCTAGCAAATATTTCAATCGATCATGCCTTGCTTGAGAAAAGTGATAAAATTGCTGTCATTGAAGCTCTTTTCACGTGGCATGATATTGGTAGTTGGAGTTCTGTTGATGGTTTTAACGTCAAAGATGAACAGGGTAATAGCTTAACGGAAAACTCTCTTGCTATTAAAACTAAAAATTGCACAATTAGAAGTGAGAACCAGTTCGTAGCAACAGTTGGCACCAAGGATCTTATCATTATTGTAGAAAACGACGCTATTCTAATCTGCGATAAAAATAATACTCAAGATGTAAAGAAAGTTGTAGAAAATTTAAAAATAAAGAAAGATCTTAATTACCTTATCTGAAATTGATATAAATTACCCATTCCAGTAGAAAAATATAAACTATTTTTATATGCAAAAGGTGGTGTTACAACAGTTCCACTCAACCTTTCATAAAAGAGATCCTTGCCATCGAGAACACTTAATACACTTATCATCCCAGAGTTGCTATTAACAATTATTTTATCCCCGTTGATGAAAATCATATCCACAGAAAAATGGAACTTTTTCTTCCAAAAAACATCTCCTGAAGTACTATCAAGCGCATAAAGCCATCCTTCATGAGTTCCTATGTAGAAAATTCCTTCACTATAAAAAGATGTATTAATTGAAGAGAAGTCTCCTTCGTGTTTCCAGAGGAAATTATGCTTGGTATTTTCTTCAAGAGAGTAAGAAATAACATTCCCATTTGCGTAAGCTAAAATTAAGCTCGTTCCAGTAAATCCAATCTGGCCAACAGGGTCATTAAATTTTGAATTCACCAGGTTTGGTATTGCAACATCTTGTTTCCAAACCAAAGTACCATCCTCTATATTTAGACAGTAGAATTTAGCTTGGGTTGAAAAATATAAATGATCAAAAACAGCAATAGGGGCTGCTTGATTTCTTAAGTTCATTATTGACGGAACACCAGCATCAAAAGCCCAAAAGGTCATCCCAGTTGTCTGATCGAGAGCATATAAGGTTTGGTTTGTTGTCACGGCAAAAATTCTATTGTCTTTTTTAACAATCGAACTAGCAATAAATGAATCTAATGAAACCTGCCAAATTACTTTTCCAGACACAATATCAACTTTTACAAGTGTACCATCATAAAAGGGTAAATAAGCAGCGTCTTGATCAAAGAAAGCTTGGGTAGACAAACCATTTCTGTTTTTGAGCCACCACAAAAAGCTTTTACTTTCTAAATCGTAAAGCGTAACCCAGGAATCATTCAACTCACCTATAAGGTAGCTTGCCTTCTGGGTCCACCCTCCATAATTTGCCCGGGCGATAGGTTTCTTTTCGTCAAGTTGTGGATCTAATTTATGAACAGCAACTTTGAGAAAATCAATAGAATTCGGATGTTTTACATTTGTTGTAGGTTCTGTTTGGTGAATACAGCCAGCAGCCAAAAGAATACTCACAACTCCAATCAGTAGGGGGCGAACAATCATTTTTAACTCTCTATAAAAGTGCCTTAAATGCTCGCGCTTGTTGCGCTTCTGCAGATAGGCTATAATCATTTAAAATTTGGTCAAAGACAAGAACAGCATCTTTAGAGTTACCACTATGCATAAATAACCTGCCTTTTTTAAATAAGGCTTTTGATTTCTGAGACTCATCGAGAGTAGTCAAACTTAGTAACTTATCAGTTTCAGAAAAAGCTTCTTCATACCTGCTTTGCTCTTCCAAAAGGTTAATATAAAAAAGTCTGACCTGAAATTGATAAAATAAATCCTCTTGGGGTGCCTTCTCTAGTATTCGAGTAAGGACTTCAACAGCTTTAGTGTATTCTTTAGATTCAGCTAGAAGACTTGCAGCCTTCAAACCAGCCCGCCAAGCTTGAGGGTACTTAGTATGTTCAGAAAAGAAGTTAAAATACTTTTCTTGAGAAATAGTGTGATCCGCTTTTAGAAGTTGGGCTTTTTCTATTAGGTCAGCACTTTTCTTATCTAAACCTTCAAGCTCTTTTGTCTTTTTTTGAATTTTTTGCTTTAGTTGGTCATTTTTTTTATCATTTGAGTTTAGTTCTGACAAATCTTCATTAAGTTTCTTTTTTTCCTTGTTGAGTTCAGTAAACTCAGACATAAGTGCATTTCTTTTGTCCTCAACTGCCAGGTCTTCACTTGTATATAATTGATCAATCTCTGAAAGCGCAATAGCTCTATCGTGCCTTTCGTTACTAAGATGATAGCGCCAGCTAAGAACACTAACAACAGACACAACAAGAGCACCCCCAATAAGCCCTACTATCTTTCTATTTTTTTGAACCCATTCTCCAAAAGCATATGCCTTTATTTGCAAAAGATCTGGAGCCTTAAGCTGTTGTCTTTCTTTTTTCGTTGCCATCTTAACCTCATAAATGCCAATCGGCTGTTAATTAGCTAAACTTATTCTTTGCCGCACTGTTTAAATAGACTTCGTTATAATGGGATATTATTTCATAAATATAAATAAATAACAATTATATAGACTCAATTAAGCTGTAAAAAAATAAGTTTTAAAAAATTATGAATATGTCTGGCCTCCAACTTGTTAGCAGGCAGAGCTAAACACGATCATATGCCCCATGTCAGAAGCTTTAAAAAAATACATAAACATACTTATAGAATACAACCCATCAAACGATGTTACACGAGAAGACTACAGAAAAAACAAAAGAAAAAACGAACTTAAAAGCCCAGAGCTTTACGCCAAAATAAAATAGTTATTTCAACTAAATCCACCTAGATACTCTGGAGTAAACTTTCTTCCAAGAGCCAAGGTCATTGCTCGGTACAACAAAGCAACTCGAGTCCCTCCTGCAACAAATGGATTTGAAGATAAAAGTGTCGTGCTTAAAAGTCGCTTGAATTCTGTAAGAATAGAAAAATAGTGGGTTTCATCATATTTGTATTCACTTGGTAAAGTTGCAATAAGAGTCGCCAATCCCAACATTCCCCCCGCTACAGTAAAATACCCTAGAGTTCCTAAAATTTCTTTTGAATTTTTTCTCATATCTACAAGCAGCTGCTGCTTATCAATACTTAAAGCCCCTATAGTCAAACCCACAAGTGGTAGGCTCACTACTGCTGATACAATAGGGTCATCTATATAAGTACAAGCATAAACAGCACTAGCACCAAGAGACAAAATACCAGGACCTCGCACCGTATTGATAAGCCCCTCAAAGCCAGAGGTAAGAGCTTCTTTTTGTAATTGATTTGGTCTGCGACTTTTCCCCTCGCTGCAAAAAACAAAGCTACTGAGTAGAACAAAACAACTTAGAATAACAGACTTTAAACCCATGGTTTCTCCTTTAAAAAAAGAATAAAAATAAACAAATTAGTTATCCTAAATCCGTCAAAAAAATCTACTAAAAATACTTTCGTAACTTGATTATAGAACCCTCTCTTTGAAAGATTGAAAAATTAAGATTTGTTAAAATTACAATAAACATTTATATTATCGCATTTATTCTCATGCTTATTATTATTCGAAAATTTTAAGATTATCCACTTACCCAAAAAATATTCAGAAGCACACTATGACACACTTAATGGTAAATGAAATTTATGCAAGTATTCAAGGTGAAGCGTACTATTCCGGGTGGCCTTGTATTTTTCTTAGACTAACAGGCTGCCCCCTCCGTTGTAATTGGTGTGATACCGTACACGGCTTTCATGGAGGAGAAGAAAAATCCTTAGATGAAATTCAAAGCAAAATTGA
>PASJ01000023.1 GCA_002711925.1 Pseudobdellovibrionaceae bacterium
TAAATCTGCAGATTCTTTACCAAGGTAACTTGCTAAGGATACTCCGTGGCCACAATACCCATAGGCATAGTAGATATTACCAGAGCTGTGTAGATGAGGTAACAGGTTATAGGTTACAGCTAAATGACCTGACCAACTATGGCTAAGTCTGATGTTTTTTAAGTCAGGAAAAATTCTAATGATTTCCTCTTTTAAGCTTTTTGCGCTTTGATGGTGGTCATTTTTACGTGATAAAACATTTCTTCCACCAAACAAAAGACGTTTGTCAGGTGTAAGTCGAAAGTAGTTTAGAAGTTTTTTTGTGTCAAAAAAAAGACGATTCTGAGGATTTAATTTTTTTTGTATAAGTTTTGGTAAAAAATCACTGACAACAATATAGCTTGCAAGAGGCAAGATATTTGATCTAAGTTTTGGAAACCTCCACAAGCTATAGCCATTTGTTGCAAGAAGTAATTTTTGTGTAGAAAAATAAAAATCTTTTGTTCTAATAAAAACGATATTTTTTTCTTGATTAATTTTATCAACACTTTGATTTTCTAGAATATCAATTCCTAGTTCAAGGGAAATATTGTATAAACCTTCGAGGTATCTTGCTGGATCAAGGGATGCACTTTTTTCATACAAAAGTCCTGAATGGTAGGCTTCTGTATCAATTTCTTTACTAAGATCATCTTTATTAAGGAATCTAATTTTATTGTAGGAGAACTTGTTTAGAAGAAAATTTTTTTTATCCATAAGATTTTTGATGTGTTTTTCTTTAAACGCTAACTCTATACTTCCTGTGTGAGAAAAATCACAATGAATATTTTCAGTTTTTGTAAAATTTTCCA
This sequence comes from Pseudobdellovibrionaceae bacterium, assembly GCA_002711925.1. GTDB lineage: Bacteria > Bdellovibrionota_B > Oligoflexia > Oligoflexales > Bog-1112. Next base: position 831 of record PASJ01000023.1, read on the forward strand.
CGTAATCGATAGCATCGTGACTCCAAAACCAAATATCTCTGGTAAAGTTTAGACCATAAGTTGAGAGACAGTCTTTGATGGGTGCTTTCACTCCTGGTAAAAGCATACCTGCATTTTTTCCACTTGCACCAGACCCTAATTTTCTTTTGTCGATTATTAAAACAGACCTTCCCTCTCTAGCAAGTCCTATGGCTGCATGAAAACCTGTGTAACCTGCTCCAACTATAATCGAATCATAATGCTTACGTAAAGATTGAGGTTCTCTATCTTGTTTTATAATTTTATTTTCCATCCAAAAGGATGAGGTTTTCAATTTTTGTTCCTCTTATTTTATAAATTTGTAATGAATGATTTTGTACTAATAAATTCTTTTTCTTTTTTTGACAGAAGCTCATTTTTATTTGATTTTTTAATTTTACTCCAAATAAAGTAAGGTAGAAAACTGAAAAATATTCCTGGTAAGCTTTCATACATTACTTGATGAAGACCAAAAGAACGCCACATAATTGAGCTGAGAGTACCGCAGATAATCATCCAAAAACAAATATTTGAAGGGGGTCTTTGGTCTTTCGTTTTTATGATAACAAGTGCAGTAAAGCTAGATGCCAAAACTGACCAAGAAAACATGACAAGTGTAAAAACGTGTGAATTTTTTATGGCCAAAAATAAAGTAAAAAGAATCGTTATAAAAGTTGCTAATTTAAGTTTTAAATAGTTATTTTTACTAGAATGTCTGATCAAAAATGCCGATGAACAGACGAGTATTTGAGAGTCAGCTGTTGATACTGCTGAGGCAAAAAGAGCAGCAAGAAGACAGCCTGAAAAAATAGGATGGAATAGATCTTGTGTGATTTGAGGCATAATCATTTCTGCTTCAAGACTTCCTAACTCTGGATATAAAACTCTTGCTGCTAAGCCCAAAAGATAACTCCCCAAAGACATGGTGTAACCTAGATAAAGATAGATTGTTCTTACCTTGGCCATGTTTGCTACAGAGTCAAGTGCCATGGAGCGAACCATAATATGTGCTTGTCCTAAAACTCCAAAGCCAGATAAAATAAAACTAAGAAAAAGGATAGTAAAAAATGAAAAAGATTGAGGAAAAAATAATGCTAAGCTTGGATGAATAAGACTTAGTTTTTCTGTAAGAGATTGAATTCCTCCAGACTTTTGCAGACTAAAAAAAACAAGTGCGTACATCCCAAGTAGCATAACCAAAGATTGAACTACATCTGTCCATACGCTTGCTCTTATCCCTCCTGCAAAACAGTATAGAAGAATAAAAAATGCACTTAAAAAGACTCCTGATTCATAAGTCCAATGAAAAACAAACTGTAAGGATTTTCCTGCTGAAGCTATTTGTGCTGCTGCGTAGGATGATAAAAAAAGAAAAAGAATAAGACCAATAAATGTGCTGAGTCTTTTGTCGACAACACCTTTATCTTTAGCTAGATATTCAGGGATAGTTTCCGATGACTCTTCAAAAGATTTTTGTCTAAGAAGCTCAGGAACTTTACTATACCAAGCAAGACAGTCTCCGATAAACCAGCCAACAGTTATCCAAAGACTTGAAACACCTGTTAAATAAGTATAGGAGACCAAGCCGATGAATTTAAAACCACTTTGGCCTGTGGCTAGTGTGGATAGGCCTATTGCCCAAGGTCCGAGGCTTCGGCTCGCCAAGAGGTAGTCTTGACTATTTGATTTTTTCTCGTGAATGGAGAAAAGTCCTATAACAAGAAAAAAAATTACGATACTGGTAAAACTTAGGGTCATCATCAGTTGAATTCTCCTTTTTACCTCACACAAATGAAACACAGCTTACCGTAGCTTTTTAGATTATCTTAATTATTGAATACGTATAATTACACATTTTTTTACAAATGTTTTTTTTTGAAAGATTTTATGTAGTACTTTTTTATTCCTTAATATTGTCTTGGACCTTTTTTTGTTTCACTTTAAAATGGAAGCTAAAGATTTTTCTTTTTTTTAAGAACTCGCGTTGAGTCTTTTGTTGAAATAAATTTAATAGACGAGATTTTATTGTGGCAGACTATGAAAAAAAAATTAATCGTATGCTTGATCGTTGGGCATTTAAAAAGAAAAAAGTAAAGAGGCGTCAAACAACTCAAGATGAGATCAAAAATCGTCAACAATCTTCTGTTGAGTACAATGGTAACGGAACTTTCATTACTGAAGCTGAGAAGAAAACTCCTGTGAGTAAACGCTGTGAGGTCCTTGTTGTTGGTGGGGGGCCTGCTGGCTTGTCTGCAGCAATATCAAGTGCAAGAGCAGGAGCACAAACTCTTATTGTAGAAAGATATGGTTGTTTTGGTGGGGTGATCACAACCGTTGGTATGGAAACATTAGCCTGGTATCGTTATGAGGGGACTGTTGACTCTGAAGGAGTAGGTGTTGAGATGGAGCGTCTTGCGGAAAAGATGGGAGGAACCATCAAGTGGCCTTATAATGATAGTCAATGTCTTGACGCCGATTACTTTAAGATCGTTGCTGATCAACTTATTAAAGACAATAAGGTGACTCCTCTTCTTCATACTTTAGTTGTGGAGGTCATAAAAGATGGGCCTTTTGTAAGAGGAGTAATTGTTGAAAATAAGTCAGGTCGTCAAGCTATATTAGCTGATCGAGTGGTTGACTGTACCGGAGATGCAGATGTGGCTTATCTTTCGGGGGCTAAGTTTCGTCAAACAGCAAAAAAAGAAATGATGGGTGTAACAACAGTTTTTAGTTGCTCAGGCATTGATAAAGAAAAATTTATTCGCTACACAAAAGAAAATCCAAGAACTTACGAAGACTGGGGAGAGTCTTGGAATCAACAAACAAGCCTAAAAGAAAAAAAACTAAATAGTCCATATTTACAAGAAGAGTTTGCACGTGCTAGAAAAGAAGGTCTTATTCCTCAGTCTGCGACAAACATATGTGGGTCTTGGTCTGCCTTGTCCGATGCAGGTGAAGCTACCAATTTAAATTTAATACATTTAAGTCCTTTTGATGCTACAGATGTCGACGATCTAACTCGCGCAGAAATGGAAGGTAGAAGACAAACGCTTTATGCTTTAAAAGCACTACAGCACTTCGTTCCAGGCTTTGAAAAAGCAAAGTTAAGAAATTTTGGTATGACTTTAGGCGTCCGTGACACAAGAAAAATTATTGGTCAATATGATTTAAAAGAAGCAGATGTTATGGGCCAGTATAGGTGTCACGATTCAGTGGGTATTTTCCCAGAGTTTATAGATGGCTACAGTATCTTAATTCTTCCAACAACGGGTCGTTATTTTCAGGTACCTTACGGTTGCCTCATCCCCAAGGGAAATGTTGAAAACCTCGTCGTCGCCGGACGTTGTGTTGCTGGAGATAGGGTCTCTCACGCTGCTATGCGTAATATGATGGCTTGTACCGTAACCGGTCAGGGTGCAGGTGTTGCTGCAGCCGTATCTATAAAACAAAATAAATCATTTCGAGATATTGATATTGCTGGTTTGCACGAAGAGTTAAGAAAACAAAAGGTAAGAATTGATTAAGCTCTTTTTTTTTTTGAAGCTTTTTTACAAAGCTTCTTGTGGGTCTTGTTCTTTATCGGCATCGTCTCCATCTTATGCCGTAGTGAGCTTTCATAGAAAATTGACCTTCTATGGCATCGATTCCAGCGACTCCTGAAGAAGAACGGTTTCTTGAAGAAAGTCGCAACTCCGAGCTTATAAACATATTTCTTGGTCCCCCACAAGCTGACCACTCAAGCGACTGTACTCCCATTTTATCTGTGAAGATAAACTCACCGTTTTTAGGTCGATTTCTTGTTGTAATACGAGAGCGTTTTCTGTGTCTTTTATTGCCTTGAAAGTGGTAAGTTGATGTTTGTGTTAATGACATTCCTCTTTCCAGGTCATACCACCCTTCATAGTCTGCTTTGAAAATAGAAAACTGCCACCCTTGTGGAACATGAACTGTAAGGGCTAAATCACACCTTTTATGACGATCTGAGTAACTAACGTAGGGGTCTCTTGGATCTATGATGGCTTGGAATTCATCGAAAATTGCAGTGAAAACTTGTCTGTCTGGTGAAATATTGATGTATGCTGATCCTGGAGGACATCCTGTTCCGTGTGCATCTACACGACTGATTCTTACGTTGTTTGGCAAAGCAAAGAGTTGCGAGCTCGCTAGAAGTAGAGATGAGCTGAGAAGAATTTTTTTACTAAGCTTGAACATTACCGTCTCCTTGCATCTGGAAGTTATTTTTTTAGACCTTACTTATTGATGATGCAAGTTATGTGCCAAATAATAAAAAAAAAAATATTCCTTGAGATTAAGTCTAACGAGGGATCAGAAGTATTTTTTTGGTTTCAAAAGTATACCGATTTAAAACTTAAGGTATCAAAAAGTTATTTTTTATTTTGTTTCCTGATTTTTAAAAAAACAAAATAAATACGGTCTTTTAAGTTTTTTACGAGTTCATAATCTTATAGAGTTTTTTTCTAGGTAAACTTTTCTTTTGGATCAATAAAAAAAATGTCTTTTTCAGGCAGTAAATTTTTATTTAAAAAAAACACAAAAAATATCTAGCCACAAACAACCACCTGTTTTTATTTAGAAAAATTAAATTTTTTTTTTTTTACAAGCATGCTTGAAAAAAAAATGCTGATCAACAAAAAAAATCTCTAAAGTTTTCTATCCAATGATCCGTTAGAGATACTTACAGTGAAAATGAAATTAACAATTTACGTTTTTAATGAACATCTTTTTTGAAGGGAGTCAATCATGAAGTTTAGAATTTTGGGGTCAAAAAGTTTTATTCCGTACGCTATGAAAGGATTCTTACTAATTCTTTTAAGTATCAGTGTATCTTGTAGTTCTAGTGATAGTGATGATGATTCATCAAGTAGTTCTGGTGATGTATCCACTTCAAGTACAGCAGACACAGTTACAACAGCTCTTGAAAGTTGTGATACATCAGCTTGTGATGTTTTAAGTTTAATGCAAGGTCAATTACTAGGTTTAACTCTCAACCTTACAGCTGAATTCACTGCAGATGACGTGGCAACGTGTGTTGCTGAGGTCCTACCAACTGCACAAGCTAGTACCACATCTGATTTAAGTGAGGTAGGAGATGAGATCTTTCCAGCTCTTGATGCCTGCTCAGCCTTAGATGGGGGTGCTACATCTGATTTAGCAGTTGCTGCAGCAACTATTAGTAGTGATGACTCGCTTGATTACACTGAATCGGCATCCGGTGGAGTGTCAGGAACAGCTGAAGGTACAACACTAGAAAATTGGGCTGAGGATCTTGTCGATTCTGCAGATGATGTTACGGCAGTTGCCGGTGCATTTTCTTGTAACGCTGGTGATGAAACTTCAGCTGTGGTTGCAGGTATTAGTACCGGTGCTGCTTCTGGAGCTCCTACTGCAGAAGCACAAGAAGGTGCAGAAGCTGGTATGGATTCTAGTATCTACGATTGTCTTGATGCTACAAACCAAGAGGCTGCTTATACTGCTTCCGCTGAAGCTCTTACAAGTACATTTGGTGATACCATTGACATGGAAAGTCTTACAGAAGTTGCTATCGAAAACTCTGGATCACTAACCGATACAGAAGTATTTAAAGCTGAAGTCGTCGGGGGGATAGTTGAAGGGTCAAATGATCATGAAAGTCAGGACGAAAACCTGGAAAAAATTGCAGGAAAAGCAACTGAACTGATGGGTACAGACACTGGAGCAGAGCTTATAAGTGAAAAAGTAGCTGAGAAAGTGAAGAAAAGAGACGGTGGTTCTGAACTCGAAGAGCTACTTGCTATTGCCATAAAAATTATTGGTCAAAAAAGACCGAGTGCAATTGCTAATGTAACAGAAAAAGCAATGAAAAAAGCAAAAACAAGAGGTACTTTCGATGAAAATACTCTTGTAAAAAAAGCAGCTCAAGCATCTTGTGAAGCTGCAGAAGGTGACCCAACAAAAGCATCAGAAGGGGTAGCTGCATATATAGCAACAGATGACACCTCTAGCAAGCATGAAAAAGCATTGGAGGGTTTTGAATCAGGAGATTGTGGAGTTGACTACAGTTCCGAGGAAGATGGAAAGCTTGACAAAATTTTAGCAGGTTTCGAAGCAAAAGGCCTTTCTTACGCAAATATGGTATCAGCTACAGGGAAAAGAGGAAAAGCTAAAGGAGCAGACTCATCGAAAATCGGAAAATCTTTAAAAAGAAAGCTCGGTGGAAAAGGAAAAGATACAGAGTTTGCATCAGCACTCAACACTCATCGTGAAAATTTTGGTGGTGCAAATGTGATTGAAACATGTTCGGAGCTTGATGGTTTCGACACCGACGGTGGTGACGATCACACGGAAGATGAGGAAAGAAATTCTCTTGCTTATAACTGTGCTTGCGGAGCTATTCAAGATCTCGAAGATGACGATGTAGCAAGCTTTGTTGATCAGCAATTTGGAAAACTTCCTCCTCAAATCGGAATTGGCATTGTTGATCAATGTGCTCCTGAAAGACTAGAAAAGTTTGGTGAGCATATTGCAGACTCAATTACGGATGTGAAAGATATTGCAAAGATTATGAACCGGATGTCAAAAGGTGGTGACAAAGGTGGAAAATTTGCAGCAAAATTTATAGATAAACTAACTGATGATAAAATTCAAAATATTTTAAAGGAAGAAGGTGGTAGAGGTAATTCTGCAAAAATGTTTATGCAGCATATGCCAGAAGGAAAAAGAAGCAGTGTTTTTAAAGGTTTTACGGAATTTGCAGTTAAAAAATCAGACCCAGACGAGAGAAACAAAGCTTTAGTGGATCAAATTGTTAATTTTATGGCAAACCAAGATCCAAGTGATAGTAACAGAAAAGAACTTTCAGATCTTCTTGATGAGGTCTACAAGATTATCCTTGAAAAAGAAGAAGATCAAAATGGTGGTTTTGGAGAGGTTTGTTCGGAAGATGAGGGTTCAAAAGCTAGACCAGTATTATACAAAGATATGGCTGAAGAATTAAGAGGTTTCTTTGATGAAGCACAAAGTAGAAATGTTGGTAAAGAAGGTAATCAACAAAACCTGATGACTATTTTAGAAGATGAACTTCGAAATAACTTTATTGATGGACGATCTGGAGCATTTAAACCACAAATGAAGCTTGATCCAGAAGCTGATCCTAAATCAGGAAAAGACGGAGAGGAAAACCAAGGAAAAGTAAAACTTGATCCTTTAGTGAGTGTCAAGATTGAGGTTTCACAGCAAAACTGGAGCAATTGTATTGAAGAAATAAAGCAAAAAAATGCTGATACAGATGATTCAGATGATTATATGAAACTGCCTCCTCTAAATCAAGCTGTAAGATTTCCTTCACTAAATGGAGATAATGATGATAATGTGCAAGAAGAATTATTAAGCGGTGAAGAAAGAACCCAGGATAATACAGTTCGCGAAAGATCTGATGGGAAAAAACAACAAAGAGGAAGAGTTGTTTTGGATCTTTTAAAAATCGTTGCAAATGAAAATGAGGAAGAGTATGATGATGTTTTTCGTTGTCTAGTAAATCCTCCTTTGTATGCTGATAAAAATTCTGATCTGGAAGGAATACAATCTGGGTTTGATCCAGCAACTGAAGACTCTGCATCTAAAGTACTTGAAGACGATTCAACAGAAACAAGAGATTCCATAAGAGGAGAAATAAAGGTAGGTGCTAAAGATGAAACTACTGATCGACCAGCATTTAGACTTACAATAAAAAAACCACAAGATCTATGTGACTCTCGTCTCAGCACTGATGATGATCCTGGTTTCCTCGAAGGCAAGGACTTAACCGAGTATGATAGTGCTTTAGAAGCTCCTACTGAAAAAACCCCTCAAGAACATCCTGAAGATTCATACCAGTTAAATTTAAAGGACTTATATGAACTGTCTCAATGTTTAAACGAGAAGTCTGAACCAAAAATGACAGCTGAATTTTACAATCCAATTCTTCGCTTAGATTCTTGTCACCTGAATGGATATTCAGCTCAATTTGATATTGATACGACCACTCAAGAAGTAAAAGTAACAGGTTGTGAATCAGGTTCAGGACCAATTAATCTTGCTGAATTAGGAAAGTACGAAAAATTCCAAGCTAGAGTTGAGCACTGTGTAAAAAAAGAAGAAGATGTGAGTGGCGTTATAGAAGACATAGAATTTGGTATGTTTAAATTTTATTCACCATGGATCAAATTCAATAGAAAAGATTTATGTCTTATTACAGATGATTGTTCAACAAAAGAACGTGAAATCGGGGTAATTCAAGATTTATCTGGTAAAACACTTGAAGGGGAATATACTATTATTGATGATGATACTAGTATATTTAAAGGTAACGCTCTCACTGCAGAACTTCATAGTATAGCAGCTGCTGTTAATGAGCAACGCCGTGGAGCTGCAACACAAGACTTAAGCTATTTTGATCAAGAGACTCCTGGTACTTTGAATTACTGGTCTGATCTTGAAGAACGTGAATCTGGAGGTGCTATGCCTGTTCCTAAGGATTTAAGAACTTGTCTTAGTCTTACAGAAGCCGATCCTCTCTTAAGTAGCGAAGTTGATATCAATGACCCTGTATTTGATTATGATCTTCTAGAAGTCAAAGAACCTAGTGATCCTGGGAAACCTAATATAGATATTGCTGAATGTATGACTCAGTGGCAAGTATCTCTAGCAGAGGCAGACCCAAATCAAAGTCCAAGCTATGAATGGAAAAAATATATTTCTTCTTCCTTAGGAGACGAAGCTACTTTTGATGTGGATCTAAGTTTTTTCAATAAGACATCAAGAGATAGCGTTGTTGCGTGTCTAAAACTAGAAGAAGGTGCTCAGTCTGATATAAGAGGAGTCTCTTATCCAACACCTCATGGAGATTTTGAAGTATTTGGATCACCTGAGTGGTACGAAAAAGAGTTACCAGATGGGGTTGAAACTGCTAGTGTTGGTGGTGTTGGTGGTGTTGGTGGTTATGATCCAACAGGAAAATCTTATGATGCTGATTTTAACCCACCCAAAAAATTAAGAGATTGCCTTGATGGCCAAAGAGTTCCTGGTGTAGAGGAAGAAGATGTAAATGGGCAGCTAGCTTCAGATCCACGAGGACTTCCTTATAATGAAGCTATAGTTATAGATGTGGAAGATGAAGAAAAATCGAAACAAGCTCAGTGTGTCTCTAACTGGATGGCTAAAAAGGAAGAAAATGAAGGGAGAAAACCAAAAGATGTTGATGATAATATTCGAAACCAAGAGAGACCACAAGTATCCATTGTGCTTTTAGATGAAGCAAAATATGATTGTGCTCAAGATGATGAAGGTAACCAAATAAGCGTTGAAACCGACGGAGATGAACCTGAATTCAGTAAAGCCGAATGGGAGAAAGACAACATTCATCTAGCTGAGTGCCGGAGTAGAATCCTTGATGGAACCCCGGGTGGTACTTTTGAAAGAGAGTCTTTTAAAGTGAGTCATACCGGTCTTGAAACTTGTGCACACAATTTAGTAGGTTTAAATGATGCCACATCTGAGGTGTCAGAAGATTTAGGATCTGAATATGTCGTAGTTTCATACATATATGATGAATCATCAAAAGGTACTGTTGATGATTTTATGAGTTGTGTCCATCTTCCTTTGAAAGAAGCGTTTGGTGATTTTTTAGTTCTTGGTGAAGATGGAAAAAGAATTTATGCAACTCTTGGAATTTTAGGAAATCTTAGTGAGCTCATAGAAGATGTTGCCGATCAGAGCCTTCCTGAGGCTACTGAAAAACCATTTCCTAAACTTACTAAAAAAGTAAAAGAGGATGGATCTTTAAAAGAAGTAGAAGTCTCAGCTGAAAAAGCAGATTTTGAGGAAACAGCAGAAGGGAAAAAAGCAAAGAAGGCTTCAAAAGAATATGGTAGTAAGCTTGAAGATGAGAGTGCTACATCATGTAGTATTGCTCCCCAAACAGAAGAAAAAAAGTCTGATGATAGTACACCTAGAAATCAATTAAAAGCTGAGGGAGCTGTTCTTATTGGTACTGGGGGAAAAGCTCCAAAAGATGGTGATTCAGATAAACCTGACGTTTTGGAAACTAACAATGTTGGGAAACCTATGGTTGATTATCAAAAAGAGTTTCTTTCTTCTTTAGACAGAACAAAAATCAATGAAGAAAACAGACATCTTTTTATAGATCTAATGAAGCGCTTGGTTGAAAGCACTATAGATCCATTAGAAACAGTTTTTTCAGAAAGAATGGGTGAAACAAAATACCGCTTAGATCTTGCAGATAAGTATACTCTACCATCAACGGATCTTCTTTCATCCCTTGCAGATGCGGTGAGTGATTCAATATATGATGAAAATGATTTAACTACTGATTTAGAATATCAAAGAAATTTAAGTAACCAATATGCTCAAGCTCTTTTCGAATCATACAAAGCTGTATCTTCATGGTTAACAAGAGGTTTAGATTCACTTAATGGTGTACCAGCTGAAGGTATAAAAGAAGATTCAGATCAAGCTTGCGAGCCTGCTGGTGGAACTGGCGCTAATGATTGTCGCTTGCATGAAAACGTAGATACTGTACTTAAAGGACTTAAAAAGATTTACAAAAAGGTATGGAATGATTTTGACCTTAAAGATGATCAGTGTCGCGAATTAGTTCAACCTGATCTAGAACTCACATCTTTCACACCAAAGGATAGTGATGTACAAAAAGAGGATGAAAAACTTGATTTTGGTTTAAAGCTGGGTGCGTGTGAACCTGATGATGAAAGTGCTGGTAAGTAGATCTTCTAGTGAGAGTCTTTTTTAGATAGTTACTTTTAAGTAAAAAAATCTTCTTCTCGACTTTTTTTGCAGTCTTGTAAGAAGATTTTTTTTATGAAAATATATTTTTTTCTTTTACTTTCAGACCTGATTTTGCCACTCCTTTTTCGAATATTTTTATGTCTTTTTCTTTTAAAATATTGGCTAGTTTTTCCTTTTTTTCTTTTGGAACGAGACAAAGCATAGCTCCTCCTCCTCCTGCGCCACAAACTCTAGTAAAAATTGCACCATTCGCCCGTGCGAGTTTGTCTATTTCTTTTGTTTTTGTTGTTTCAATTTCAGGCCAAAGCTTTGATCGAACAAGCCACTCTTTGTGGCAATAGTTAAGGGCTTTCTCTAGGTTTTGCTCTTCAAAGGCTAAGGCACAGCTTTCAGCCAGGGATCCGAGTTGTTCGAATTGTTCAACCACATTTTTTTTTCTATCAAAAAACTCTTTATAAATTTCCCAGTTATTAATTGCAGATTGGCGAGATTGCCCACTAAAACAGACTAGCATATTTTTTTCAAGTTCTTCTGCCATTTGAGTTTTTAGGGTACGAATTTTTGTTTTACCGTGTTTGTAGGAAATAATATTAACCCCACCCCTTATGGCGGCCCAATAGTCTTGACAGCCCGTAGGAATTTTAATGATAGAAGATTCGGCATCTTTGGCGAACTGGCAGAGTTCATCCTCGCTGAACGAAAAGTTTTCCTCGTGGTAGCGTTTCATAGTCCACAAAGCAGCCGTCAAAGAGATGGATAATGCTGATGATCCCCCAAGACCGGCACCTTTGGGAGACTCTGCAGATGTTGTGACAGATAAAGCCGGTAGGTGTTTTTCCCAGGTGTTTGAAATTATGGTGCGGTGTAATTGGAGTGGGTCGTACTTATGAAGCTCATCGAATTTTCCTGTGATGCTTTCGTTTTGGTCCTTGCTGTTTATATGAAAGCAACTATCATTTGAAACTTGGACAAAAGTGGTGGCTGGCACCTCTATGGCGATATTAACTGTAGCCTTTCTGGGCAAAAGGTGATGAATTGGCCAAATGTCTAGTGTGCCTCCAGCTAGATCTACTCTTGTGGGGCAGCTCGACTCTAATGAAAGCATATATCGATCCCTCGTTGTGTTGTGTGTGGAGTCAGTATAGCTTTTTTTTATTGTTGCAGATAACCGAAAAAAATAAAAAGGATACATTTGTGTCGAAAGATAATTTGATGATGACAGAGTCTTTGAAAATTGCGTATTTAGACGATGCGCGAAGTGAATTAGGTGCTAAAAAGTATCAATTTGAAACGTACATGAAGCAGATCAGTTCTTTTTCCGTGAGCGAAGAAAATGGTGCTCTTGCTTTACTGGGAAAAAACTATGATCTTGCAGTAATTTCAGCTTTTCATGTACCAGAAGAGCATTTTTTATCCTGGCTCCAGCAGTTGATTGTTAAGATGGACAAGCAATCAAATGTATGGATACCAGCATTAGTTCTTGCTGATCTCCCCTTTGAAATATACACTCGTGCTGCAAGTGAAGTTCTTCAAACCAACTGGTACTTTGATATTATGCATCCTGATCATATGAGCTCATTGCCCATTCGCATATCAAACTTGATCAGGATGATGAATCATTTGAAAGAGCTGAGAAACTATGCCGAGAAAATTAATAGCTTATCTCAAGATGTTCTAGACATTAAACGACAAGTGAATAAAACCCATCAAAAGAGTCAAAAACTATGAGCCTTGTTGATATTGAAAAACTTTCTGCTGAGGCTCTTGTTGCTCAATTTATTCTTGAGTCAAAGGATAAAGGTCTTTTTTTGTCTTATCTTGACTATGATTTTATTCATTTATGGTTGAAAGAAGCAGGAGGAGACGTGGATCTTGTGCTTCTTGTTTTATCAGAAATTCTTCCCGATTATTTTAAAAAAAGAGAGCAAAAATCAACGAGTCCTTTAAAGTTTATTCACACTGCTGTGATAAAAAAAATTAGGCAGGCACAGTGTGTAATTTAAGTAGAAAATTTTTTTCATTTATTTTCTTGGATTTTGCGAGTGTTTTATCGATTTTGCTTTGTGTAGTTTGCTTGTTAGTGTGGTTAAGGGGAGACTTAGAAGTTTTGAGGCTTGAGTTTGACAAGAAGAACAGTCGAAGAGATTTTGATAGGTCAAATATTTTTCAATAGTTTTAATCATATTGTGTAGACCAAACTCTCGTACAAGCTGTGATAATTGATCTAGGTTTAATTGGTCAAGCATGTGAAATGTTTTAATATTTTTTTTGACAAGAGGGTGTAGTTTTTTTAACCCTACAGAGGAAATTTCACTTAATTCTAGCTTTTGGTGATAAATAGCTGCAAAAAAAACTAAAAATTTAAGTTCTAAAATACCTTCATGCCAAGTTTGTTCTTGAAGCCAACGACTTGCATCTTTTGTTAATGTTAAACTATCAAACTCACTTAAAAAAAGAAGGCTTAAGAAAAGAGCATCATGTCCTCGCTTTTCGAGTGCAGGAAGTTTTATATTGACGTAAGCCAAGTTTTCAAAAGATTTTACTGAAACAGTTTCTTTTTCAGAGGATAGGATCAAGCGGTGTTGTGGATAGTTTTTTTTCAGGTTTAAAACATGACTTCTAATTTTTTGACAAATATGATCAAAGGAAGCAAAATAAAAATCAGCGCAATCTTGTGAATCAAAAAGCCTTTCAACGGATGCTTTTGTTTGAATGCTTTTACTTGGTATAAAAGTGAAGTGTCTTTGCGGATTTTTACTTTTATGCCACCAAAGTTTAGCCAAAAAAAGCTTACCAGATCCTTTCGGTCCAGAAAGGAAGCAAGTGGAGCTTTGTCCACCAAATGAGTTTGAGATTTGTCTGATTTTATTTCTTAAAGAAGAGTCAGTGGTAAAAAACTGTTTGTTCAGTCTGTTATTAGCCTGAGAGACAGCGTAGATAGATTTCCACATGCAGATAAAGTGGCTTTGATTCATATGCCGAGTCCTATATGACAAATAAAGGACTCAGACAAAAAGCACAAAAATATGATTGCTGTCTGCCACTTAAAATGTCAAGACTTAATTTCATTTTAGTTTGCTTGTTGGCGCATGTTTTTTCTATGCATTCCATCTATTGGGTGGTAAAAGAAAAATTATTTTCGTGCCTGTTCAGTTGTTTGTGAAATTTAAATATTTAAAGAAGATTAAGTAGGGAGATATATATGAGTCAAACAGTAGCCGTTACCGACAGTGATTTTGAGGAAAAAGTTATAAAGTCAAAAGATCCAGTTCTTGTGGATTTTTGGGCTCCTTGGTGTGCTCCTTGTATGAGTGTAGCACCTACTTTAGATGAGCTTTCAAACGAGTACAGTGGTAAGGTTTTGATTGCTAAGATGAATGTTGATGAAAATGCAAATATTCCCGTCAACTATGGCGTCCGTTCTATTCCTTACATGGCTTTGTTTAAAGACGGCCAAATTGTAGATTCCATTGTTGGTGCCGTTCCGAAAGATCAGTTAGTTAAAATGTTGGACAAGACCATTGCATCCTAAAACTAAGGGTAAGCTCGAGCAGCAAGCTCTAAAAGAAGGTGTTCATATCGTTGGTGTTGACGAAGTGGGTCGCGGTTGTTTGGCTGGTCCCGTTTATGCATCGTCTGTTATTTTAGACTTAGCCCGTCTTTTTTCTCTGGAAGAAGGTGAGCGTAAACTTATCAGAGACTCTAAATCTTTATCTCAAAAGCAAAGGCAAAAAGCTTTTGCTATTGTTGAAAGAATTGCTGTTTTTATTGGTCTTGCCCATTCAACAGCAGAAGAAATAGACCAGCAAGGTATCGTAACAGCAACGTTTAATGCTATGAAAAGATCGTTGAAATCTTTAAATCGTCCTTTCGCCAAGATTTATGTGGATGGTAACAAGAAGATTCCAGGCTTAAGCTGTCCTCAAGAGTCTCTTGTGAAAGGAGATAGTCTTTCATACTCCATTGCCGCGGCATCAATCGTGGCTAAAGAAAGTCGCGATTCTTATATGGCAAAAATTGCTTCAGAGTTTCCCGTTTATGGCTTTGATTCACATGTTGGTTATGGAACTAAAAGGCATTTACTGGCTCTTGCAAATCATGGTCATTGTAAGCTGCACAGGAAAACTTTCGAGCCAATTAAATCTATGGTGTAACAAAATTTTATAAATCGGGATTTTGTACAGATTTTTTTAGCCAAGAATTAGTGTATTGTTCTAAAGTTTCTTGAAGTACTTTTATATGCTTGTCGTGTTCTTTTACGTGATTGATAACATCACTTAAGCGAGAATCTTTACCTACAATCATTGCAATAAGTGCATTTCTTTTCAGCCCTGATATTTTAGCTCTTGTCAGTGGTGTGCCACCAAAAGTTTTCTCGTAAAAACTTTGATCCATAACAGCTATTTCATATAGGGAGGGGTGAGATTCCAATACAACTTTTTCCTTTGAAATTTGCGGAATGCTTTTATTATAGGGACAAACAAGTTGACAAATATCGCAACCGAAAAAATATTTTTTTAGATGTGGCCAAAACTCAAGTGGTATAATTCCTCTGTGTTCTATTGTATAATAAGCCAAGCATTTTCTTGCATCGATCTGGTAGTCCTTGTCTAAAGCGCCTGTTGGACAGTAAACTTGACATCTTTTGCAAGTCCCACACCCACCTTGTTTTGTTCTTTTTGTGGGGTTAACATAAGTGTTTTGATCTTCAGTTATGTTTAAATTTGTTAGTATTTCTCCTAGAAGATAAAAACTCCCTTTTTGTGGATGAATGAAACATGTATTTTTTCCTATAAACCCTGAGATAGTTTTTTCAGCAAGAGCCCTTTCTAAAATGGGAGCACTATCTGTTACAGATCTTGCAAGAAATGCCTCGGGTCCATGATGGAAATTTCTTAGTTTATCGATGATGTCTTGGCTCTTTTTTTTTATTGTTTTGTGATAGTCTTTTAGACGTGCGTATTGTGCGATTTTGCTTGGTGCGTCTCTTTTATATTTATCTCCTTGATAATAGGAAAGACCAATTATAATAGCCTTTGAACTTCCCGGAAGAATATTTCTTGGATCTTTTCGACAATTTAAATGGTTTTGAAGGTAATCCATTTCAGCATTTTTTTTATTTTTTAACCATTGGGAAAAAAAATCAAATCTTTGCTCTTTTTCAAGTGATACGATTCCAAAAAGTTCAAGACCACTTTTATTTATTATATTTTCTATTATGTTGCGTTCTAATGTGTCCATTGTTTATTTTTGTTGAGTTGCTAAAATGGATTCTCTTATGTAATCATAAGGAGCGGATTCTCCCCACCAAATTTCTTGACTTAATCTAGCTTGTTCAATCAGCATTGGAAGACCTGTTAAGGCCTTGGTGCCTTTTTCTTTGTAGAAAAAATATAGATTTGAAAAATGATTATACAAAAGGTCAATAAAAACTCCTTTGAACTTGTCCCCGGAAAGACAAAAGGAGGAAGAAAAATTTTCACCCAAAGTGGGAGCGTTTGTTGCTTGGATCATAAGAGTATTTTGCGGACAGGTTTGCGTAATTTTTTGTAAATCTTCTTTTTTAAAAGATTGGAAAGATAATTTTTTTATTAACGATTTATTTTGAATCTTTTTATCTTTGTCTTTGTTTCTACGTAGGATAAAAACATGAGGATCCGTGCAGCTTGTTTCGATAGTTTTTAGAAGAGAAGGTACGACTCCTCCATTGCCTAAAATAATAAAGTGAGAAAAATGTTCCAGTTTATATCCATCTTGCTGTAAGCCTCTTTTGAATCCTGGACCATCAGTGGAAAATCCTTTCCAGTTTTGATTTGCTCGAACAAGAGTATTTATAGATGAAAGATGATTTTTACTTTGTTCTTTTTGTGAATTAAAAAATTCTTTGAAAGGTGTTGTTATATTTAGTCCATAACCGTTATGATCCCAAAAATGTTGAAGAAAATTATTAAAATCATTTTCGTTTTCAAGCTCAACAATATCATATTTACATCTTTTCCCAAGAAAATGTGCAGACGAGTCATGGATAAGAGGAGATAAAGAAGATTTTATATTTTTTCCCAGTAGACAAAGTCTATAAATTGAGTTGTGGTCTTGCATAGTTTTTATAGCGCTTTTTATTTTGTGTAATCAAGTGGGTAAATTTTTTTATTTTCTTTTTGATAAGTCAATACAGCTTCAGATACTTTTTGGCGCTTGTCTTTTGATAAACCAAGAAGGCAAAAGTCAATCATATATGAATTTTTATATATTTTCATCTTTTTGCAGCTTTTGACTCGACAAGGGATGGTTAAAAACTGTTTTTGTTCATTCTTACACTTAGCTAGTTTAATGCTCCAGAACATAATTTTATCGATTCCTAAAGGTCTATCAAAGATAATTTGGGTGCTTTCCTCATCGATGAAAGTAAAGTAAGCCCTTATAAAATCCAATTTTTTTGATTTTATTTCCGTAGAAAAAGCTTTTTGTGGCACAAGAAAGTTCTGGTCTTGTGGGGGGTTCAAGCTAAGATATCCTATTTGTTGGATAATTTTTAATTTTTTAGGCTCTTTTTTTAGTTTCTGGAGTTTTGGTTGAAAAGATAAGAAACTAAGCCACAATGAAACTCCCATCAGACCTAAAAAGATTATTCCGGCAAAAATAGCTCCGTTACTATTTTCTCCCAGGCAGCTAAGACTTTCTAAATTCAGTTTTAGGCGTACAAGGTCTGAAGCCAAGCCTGTTTTACTTGTGGCAAGGCTTATGAAGCTTGTTAAAACTAGGGGTTTCTTATATAAGGCTTTATGATTATGACTTTTTTTTATTATGAGATTTTTTAAAAAAAATTTTAAACGGCGCATAGAAAGTTTGTTTTAACCTACTGCTTATATTAAATAAAAATAGTGAAAATTGGATTTGTCGTTTAATTAATAGTTTTTTTAACACAACAAGCTTTATTTTGAAAGATAAATCTATTGAAGATCACTTTAATACAAGACTTTTCAAAGCTTCATGAACAGTTAAAAACCGATGAACCATCTGTGGTTACAATAGGTAATTTTGACGGTTGTCACCTTGGTCACCAAGTCCTTTTAAAAAAGGCTCTTGATCTTTCCAAGCGCAAGAAACTTCGATCTATAGTTGTGACATTTGAACCTAGCCCTCGTTTGATCTTTAGAAAAGGAGTAACAGACCAGAATCTTTTTACTTTAAAACAAAAGAAGACGATTTTTTCAGAGCTTGGTTTTGATCATATGTTGCTCATTCATTTTAATAAAGAGTTCAGTAGATTCAGCCACGAATATTTTTATAATGATTTTCTAAGAAAATCTTTGAAAACACAGTATTTAGTTTTGGGTGCGAATTTCTTTTTTGGCCAAGGTAAAAAGGGTAATATAACTTGGCTAGAAAAAAAGTGCCGTGAAGATGGCATAAAGCTTGAGGTTTTTAGAAAAGAATTAAAAGGCGTTGGGTTAATCAGCAGTTCAGGTATTAGGCAAACTCTTTTAGAGCAAGGAGACGTGGAGTTTGCCAACAAGGCTCTTGGTCGAATGTATTGTGTGATGGGGACTGTTGTAAAAGGAAAGCAATTGGGGCGAACTTTTGGTGTTCCCACACTTAATGTCCACGTTTCAAATCAGATTGTTCCCAAAACAGGAGTTTACTGTGGCTATTTGCATTTTTCATCACAAGAAAAGTTGAAGATTTTAGCACCTTCAGACCCGCTTCTTCCAGCCGTTTGCAATATTGGCTACCGCCCAACTGTCGCTTTCGATTTTGAAAATAAAATTTCTTTTGAAGTCCATCTTATCGACCAAAAACTTCCGGCGGATAGCTGCTATGGTAAAAATATATTATTCTTTTTTTTCAAAAGGTTGAGAAGTGAGAAGAAGTTCTCAACTATTGATGAACTCAAAGATCAAATTGAAAAAGATATTGTAAGTGCAAAAGACCAGTTGTGAATCTCGCTTTTAAAAAAGAAGATCAGCTTTAAAAATCTTTCTTATATTCACATTAAAAATTCTTTATACTAAAATTGAAAGCTTCTAAAAAAATAAATATTGATCCCAAAAATAAGCCAGGTTTAATACTTAAAGACCATCGAAGAAAATGTAATGAAGAAAAAACATAAGACAAAAAAATTTCATGATAAGCTTTATTTTAATCGAGAGCTAAGTTGGATTCATTTCAATCGTCGAGTTTTGGAAGAAAGTCTTGATGTTTCTTTACCTTTTCTTGAAAGATTAAAATTTTTATCCATACTTGCCTCAAATTATGATGAATTTTTTATGATTAAAATAGCCGGGCTTTTAAGGTTAAAAAAAGAAGGTTTTCATTTTTGTGAAACACCGGATAAGAGCTCTTTAGAAACCGTTCTTAAACAATCAAATAAAGAAAACCAAGAGATCTTTGATAAAGCTTATTCTTGCTGGGATGATATTTTGAAACTTCTTTCTAGTGAAGGAGTGTGTTTAAAATCCTTTGAATCTTTAAGTAAAAATCAAAGAGGATCTATTTCCATTTTTTTTAAACAACAGATTTTCCCTCTTTTGACGCCAATAATTTTTCATTCTGTGAATAAAAAGCCTTTTCTCACTAACCTTTCTACTTATATTGTTGTTGAAATTATTGACTCAGGTCTAGAAAAAAAGTCAGGTTATCGACTTGGGTTTGTAGAAATACCGTCTTCTTTACCTTTTTTTATTCCGATACAATCAGAAAAACCAGATCTGTATAGTTTTATTTCTCAGTTTGATCTTATTAAATCTTTTTTTGGAGATATTTTCTTAGGAGAAAAAGTTTCTTCTTGTGCTTTAATCCGCGTTACAAGAAACAGTGAGTATAACCTCATGGAAAGTGCTGTAATAGATATACTAGAATCTTTACAAGAAGAGGTAAGTAAAAGATCTAAAAAAGATATTGTTAGACTTGAAATTTCAAAAGGAGTTTCTAAAACACTTTTATCTAAAATCAAAAGTACTTTTTCTTTATCAGAAAATATAATTCATTTTCTCGATCACACATTTTGTCTACAAGTTTTAAATCAGTTTCACCAACTTCCTTTTCCTCAACATAAATATCTCCCAAATAACCCTAAGCTATATAAGCTTTCCGATGATGCTAGAGGTATCTTTTCTTATTTAGACAAGAAAGATATTTTTCTTCATCTTCCCTATGATAGTTTTGGTACTTTAGTTGAGTTCTTAGAGCAATCAGCTTATGACCAGTCTGTCAAAGCTATAAAAATAACACTTTACCGTTTTATTCATAATTCATCAATTATCTCTGCTTTACTTAAAGCCGTTCGTTACGGCAAACACGTTACGGTTGTGGTGGAATTAAAAGCTCGTTTCGATGAGCAAAGTAATATTGATAGTGCAAAAAAGCTAGATCAAGCAGGTGCTAATGTTGTTTATGGTTTCATTAACTATAAAGTTCATTGTAAAGCTTGCTTGGTTGTACGCCAAGACAAAAGTAAACTCGTTTCTTATGCTCACCTTTCTACCGGTAATTATAATACAGAAACTTCAAAAGTTTATTCTGATCTCGGTCTTTTCTCATCGAAAAAAGATTTGACCAACGATGTTTCAAAGCTGTTTAATCTTTTAACAGCAGGAGATATGGCAAGAAAGAATTTTTGGGCAAGACAGTTTTCAAGTCTTATTGTCGGCCCTTTTGCCTTACGTGACTTTTTAAACCAAAAAATAGATGGTCTTATCAAGCAAAAAAAGAAAAATCCTAAAAGTAAACCATTTATGGTGATAAAAATAAATCATCTACTCGATAGGCACATAATACAAAAACTTTATCAAGCTTCAAAGGCTGGTGTGCTTATCCGTTTGCTGGTTCGAGGTATTTGTGCTCTTATCCCAGGTAAAAAAGGTTTAAGTGAAAATATTTTGGTGACATCTATTGTCGGTCGATATTTGGAGCATAGTCGAATTCTTTATTTTTGTGATACCCATAGGGATGATCTCTATGCCGGCAGCGCCGACTGGATGACAAGAAATTTAGATCGACGTGTTGAGTGCTTATTTCCTATTGACGATAAAGATATTAAAAAGAAAATTATCAATGAGATACTGTTTACATACGTTAAGGATACCCGTAATGCTCGGTTATTATTGACAGATGGATCTTATCGGCGACTTGCGCGAGGGTTCAAAGGAGAGCTTAGCAGTCAACAGTCTTTCTTAGATTCTGCCAATGCTAAGCTACATAAAAGCGATCATATTCAAAGGGATGACTTTTTTGATTTTATTTACAAAGAAATTGTGCAAGATAGAAAGTAATTATTCACTTATCCTTTCGGAGTAAAAGCAGTTTATTTGAGTTTATTGTTTCATGGGATAAAAAAATGCTTCTTTTAAAGACTCAGTTTAAATATCAAAGGTTCAAGGTTTTATTCGTATCTTTTAAGAGTTTAATAAAAAGTGACATTATAGGTTAAAGTTCGTAATGAAAAAAGAAAAAGACTCTCAAATTATAGCAGCTATTGATGTTGGCAGTAACTCTATTCACCTTGTTGTTGCTCAGATTGATGACTCAAATAATCTGCAAGTTCTAGATACTGATAAAACTTCCGTACGGCTAGGGGGGGCCCTCGATGCCGAGAAAAGGATAAACAAACAAGCTGTTCAAAAAACCGTCGAAGCAATCACCCATATGAAGGAAATAGCAGCCGTACATGAACCAAACTTTCGAGCTGTTGCAACTCATGCTGTAAGGTCAGCTACTAATCAGTTAGAGCTTATTCAAGAGATTAAGAAAGTTAGCGGTATAGACGTAGCTATTATTGATGGTATTGAAGAGGCTCGTCTTATTTCTTTAGGGATGCTTATTGGTTTACCCCTTGATAAAAAAACATTTTTAGGAGTTGACGTTGGAGGAGGCTCTACGGAGTTTATTGTTACTTGTAACGAGTCTATTAAGTACGTGAGCTCACTTCAGCTTGGCGCTGTGACCTTGAGCCAGCGGTTTTTGTACGAAGACAAAATAGATGGTCTTAAACCTAAGAAGTCAGACGTTGTTCTTATGGAAAGGTATGCTGCTATGCAGCTTGCTCCTGTTTGTTCTGAAGTTAATAAAACAAGTTTTGACACTGCTGTTATCAGTTCAGGAGCTGCAAAAACCTTAGCATTAATCCATGCTAAGGAACAATCTCAGCCGCTACTGCTTGATCCAAATGGTTATGTACTAACGGTAGAAGCAATTAACAGCATCTACAATAAAATAAAGTCTCTAAGGAGCCCAAGCGCTATTAAATCTCAGTGGGGTCTTGATCAAGCAAGATCTGAGATAATTCTGGCAGGAGTTTGCGTCCTTAATTTGATAAGTAATCTTTTGGGTGTTAAAAAATGGGTTGTATCCGGCTTTGCTTTACGTGAGGGGCTTGTTCTTGATACTTATCGCCGTTTAAGGAAGTCTTCTACAAATTATCGAGATGGTTTTGATATTAGGTGGAACAGTATTTTATCTCTTGGTAAAAGGTGTCAAATTGATACCCACCAAGCAGAACAAGTCCTCAAGCATAGTTTATCTTTGTACAAAGGTTTAGAAGATTCTAAAGTTGATACGTATGATGATGATGATGATAGCTTACTTTCTAATCGAGAGCTTCTACGAGCGGGTTCTCAACTTCATGAGTGTGGCAAGTTTATTTCTCAACAAAGGTTTCATCACCATTCGTTTTACATTATTTCCAACAGTCGACTTCTTGGGTTCTCTCAAAAAGAGCGTTTAATTATTGGTTTAATTGCTAGGTTCTGGCGCAAAGGAACTTTGAGACTTATTCGAGAGGATTATAAATTTTTATCGGCTCGAGATGTGGATAGAATTCAGCTACTGTCATCATTAATTAGAATTGCTGTAGCAGGTAATAGAACTCGTAAAGGCCTTATAGATAATCTTTATTTGAGTAAAATAAAATCCGATTTTTATTTACATATAAAACTGAAAAATCCTAAAATTCCCATTCGAGTTGACTTTCAAAAGATTGAAACAGAAAAGAGTGTATTGGAAAAAATTTTACAAAAAGATGTTCATCTCGAAGTTCTGTCTTAGCTTCTATTCGTTCAAGGTCCTTATTATATGATAAAAGAAAAAAGTAAATTTGAACAATTTAGTGCTAGCGTTGAAAAAGTTAAAAAAAAGCTAGTGAGCCTAGAAGAAGCGAAAATTGTAGTTATTAGTGGTGAGGAAGATTATTTAAAGTACACATGTAAAAAAGACTTGCAAGATTTTTGTAGTCATCAAGGTCATACAAACTATTTCGTAGAAGAATCAAACCAAAGTTCTTGCGATTGGGAGCAACTTTTTTCACAAAAATCTTTGTTTGAAAAGAGTGCTGTTTACTTTATTAAAAGACTCGACAGTTCTAATCGTCTTTTGTCTCATCTGCGGCAGGTAAAAAACCTAAAGCATATGCAAAATACTTTTATCTTTCATTGGAATGACAATAAAATTCAAGCAACATATAAAAAAGAACTAGATCGTTTGGGCGTAGATTTTATAGCATGCCCCAAACTAAATACTTCCGAGGTCAGAGATCTTATTCGAAAACATAGTAAAGATTTAGGCTTAAATCTTTCAAATGAAGCTGTTGGCGTCTGGCTTGATTATTTTTCTAACAGTCTTTTTGAGCTTCATAATGAAATGGAGACTTTAAGTCTTTCTCTTCAAAACACAACAAAACGCCAAGTAATGGGTGACGATGTTCTTGAGCATATAGGAAACATCAGACAAGACCATGCTTTTAAGCTGCAAGACCTCTTGCTTCAAAGTAGGTTTAGTGAAGTCTATCTTTTGATCTCTAGTCTATTACAAAGACAAACAAACTCTTTAGCTATTCTCGGAGTTTTAAGTCGATTTTGTCGAGCTTCGTATTGGTTAAAGCATTTTGAAAAGAGTCAAAGTTGCCAAAATCAAATTTGCCGGGAATTAAAGATACCCAGTTTTGTTTTTAAACGTTACAGTATCTTTATAAGACAATACTCGTTGACCCAACTCAAGTTCGCTTATAGGTCATGCGGTAAGGCAGACCAGGTTTTAAAGACAAAATACGGTGCTTGTGATGCCTTGGTCTTGAGCGAAATTGTAGAAAAATTTTATAAGTGACATGATGAAAATTAAAAATTTAATTTTATTTTTTTTCTTACAGATTATAGTTTTCTTGCCGTTAAATATCTTTGCTACAATAAATAAAACCGCCCAAGCTTCAAATAAAACGAATCAGGCTTCAAGAATTTCTCTACCCGATGCTTTTTATCAAGATCTTTATAAGGACAGTCCACTTTTTTCTATGGTTTGTGAGGATATTAATAGTTTCTGGATTCTTGGGCAAAAATTTTTATGGAACTATCGACTTGATCGTAAAGATTTGACTAAGTTTGATCTTGGACTCCATAAAAAAGATTATAAATTTTATCAGACGAAGTTACATTTTGCACAAGGTTTTGTTCTCTTTTCTTTGGAAAATGGTCTTCTACAGTTTGCAACTCAAGAGAACAAAAGTCTTCACTTATACGGAAATAAGACAAAAGCAAAAGACCTTAAGTACTCCAAGGTTTTCTTCTCCTCAAAGCAGGAAGTTTTCTGGCTTTTAAATCAAAGGTTGTTTCAAGTTATATTAAAAAATAAAGAAGTGAAATTTTTGCAAAAGCTTAGTTTCCCTTCCGAGATCGATGACATTCTTTATGTGAATGAAAACTCATCATTATGGTACATAAAAGAAAATAAACTCTACAAGAAAACCCTCAGTAGTATCTCTTCAGAACCTATATTTATTGCAAGCTTAAGCCCTGGTAGAAAGTCCTTAAGTTATTATGAGAATAATATTATAGTGGAATCACCCCACTCTCTTTTGATTGTTGATTTTACTGGGCGTATAGAAAAGACAATTTCTGTTCTTGGTGGTAAAAAACTTCTTTCTCAAAATTTTAATCCGAGCGTACACTCATTTATTTTTACTGATAATGTTGTTGAATTGTTTCATTTGAAAAAGGCAGAGTCTTACTTTTTTTCTCTTCGCGGAAGTTCGTTCACTCGTGTAAATTCATTTTTTCATAAAGATAATAGACTAGCCTTTATTGGAGATGGTCAGATTTATTTTTATGAAACGTCTTTATAATTCTATTTTTTTATCATTCTTGTTTGCAAGATTTCCGAGTCTTTTATAAATTAGAAAATATTATTTATAAAATTTTATCGGTGACAAAAATGTCAAATATTTTTTGTATGCACACTTGTTTTGTTCAAGTCTTGGTAATGTCTAGTATTTTTTTTTCTAATTTTTCTCAAGCACGGACAGTGAGTTTTTATAAAAAAAAAATATCTTTATTGCAAGAAGAGAAAAATAAAAAAAAATATAATGAAGATGATTTAAATCAGGTTACTATTTTTTATCGTTCTAAAGTTCTATTTCTATCTGGAAAATACGAAGATGCTATAGAAGTTCTTTTAAAAAATTGGCAAGAAATGAAAAGTTTAGGATTTCTCCCTTTAGTGGTAAAGGAAGTCATTTCTTATCTTGATGAGCACCCTTTGTACAAGGGAAAAGATAAAAAGTATAGGCTTGATTACTTTATCACTTACTATAGTAAAAAAAAAATAATACCCGAAAAAGAATTACATGAATACTTTTCTTATAAAGAGGAAAAAACAAAAAGAAAAAAAATTACCCCTAAGGATCAAAAAATAACAGACCCTTACTTAAGGTTAGCTTTAAAAGAGTATTGCACAAAATCTTTATTCGATAATCCAAAATGGGACGAATGGGAACAGTCACTAACATCACATAAAAAAATTTTCTGGCAAGCTAGTATTTTGGCTTGTTTTAAAAAGCCTAAACCCTCTCTTCAAAAAATTAATCATTTACTAGATCTTTTAAAGAATAGCAAGACAAGAACGCCTCTAGTTTTTTGGGCTCAACATCTTAAAGTGAAACAGCAAAGACTTCTAGGTCAAAGAAAAGAAGCTTACGATACGTATAAAATTATTTTAGGATATTGGAAAAGATCCGACTTTACCAAAGAAGATTTAGACCTTAGTAATAATGATTTTTTATTACAAGAAATTGATGATTATCTTTGGTCTTCAAGATACGCATCACTAACAGGGTCGATTTTTGCTGGTATAGACCATGTTAACCATGCTTTAAGTCTAGCTACAACAAACTTACATAATAAAAAAATCAAAACAGCTTTGAAAGATTTTGTTTCTGAAGCAATTTATATTCGAACTTTTCGCCTAGGTTATAGCGAGAAAAGTCTTGAAGCAAGTAAGAATCTTCTTGAAGCATCATTAAAAGATATGAATTTTACAAAAAAATGGACAGAAAAGTATCGCTGGGTACTAGGACTTTACTATTTTATCGACCAGCAGTATGTGAAAGCTTCAAAAATTTGGGAGCTTTCTTTAAACGATACTACAAACTATTTTCTAAAATCTAAATATCACTTTTGGTTGATGAGAGCATATAAAAAAACCGATAACAATGATTTAGAGGAGTACCATCGTCAATTTCTAACAAAAAAAATTGGTCGAACTAATTATTACGAGACAATATATTCAAGTCTCTATGAAAAAAGAGATAGAAAAGATTCGTCTTTATTGCATAAGTTTATTAAACCTTCGAAAGAAAAAGAACTATTAAATGTCTATATAAAAGATCCTACTCTTAGTCCTTACTTTGAAAGAATTCGATTATACCTTGATTTTCAGATTAAGGAGTGGTTGAGTTTTTCTGTAACAGGTCTTTTTAATGCAGCAAATAAAAAGTATAAGATTAAAAATCATATAGATCTTTATCTTTATTTATCAAGGTTACTTTTTGTTGCCGGTGATGTTAAAAAAGCCATAAGACTGACTCACCGTATGGCATCTATTCATCCGAAGCTTTTCGAGAAAAATACAGAGCAAATTTTTATTCTTTATCCGAGACCTTTTCGTCATATTTATAATGCTGCCGCCAACAAGTTTTCAGTTGAAAAAGCCCTATTATATTCTATCAGTATGCAAGAAAGTCTTTTTGATCCTGTGGCATTAAGTCACGCAGGTGCTCGTGGTTTAATGCAAATTATGCCACATACGGCAACTCAGTTGGGTTTGAGACATAAAAAAAATATTGATTCTGACTTATTCAAGCCCGATATAAATATTGATCTGGCAGGGGAATATTTGAGCTTCTTGTCCCAAAAATATAATCATAATCTTTTTGCTGTTATTGCTGCTTATAATGCGGGTGATTATTTAGCTAATAAAATGCTGACTCAAAGATATCATCATGATATTTCTTTATGGATTGAGCTTATTCCTTTCTATGAAACAAGACGCTATGTCAAAAATGTATGGCGTAACCTTTTGATCTATCGTTCAGTAGAAAATTCTTCTTCTCTTATGGGAGTTTCAGATGCTTGGCGGTTAGGCTATAAAATGTGAAGTAAGTTGATTTTATTTTAAACGACTCCTTTTTTGGGGTCGTGTTTTTTCTATTTTTTTTGTTCATCTTTGTGGTATGTTTTCTTGCTGACATATTTGTTTGACTTAAGATGAATTTACTTCAATTTTCCAGCCTTCCATGTTAGTTCATCTTAAGTGTGCTGAGCTCATATTTGGTTAAAATATAAAGTTCCTCGCCAAGAAAGGTTATTAAAATGAAAAAATTAGAAGAAAAAGATTTAAGACGTGAAGGGATAGGTTGGATTCAAATTCTTATTATTATGCTCGCTTTTCCTGCTTTATTTTTTTTCTGTGTTTTTTTTCCAATTTGGGTTGGATTAACTCCAAGGTTCCCGTAAGTTTCAATATTGAGTTTTGGTGAGAAGTGTACCTGAGCCTCTGGTTTTTAGAGTTGGTTTCATATGCTACACCATAAGATATATATTTTGGATTGCGCTCGTATATTTTATTTGAGGTTTGATATTCATGGTAAGTAAAAATCTTTGTCTTGGAGTTCAAAGAGAAAAGCGTTCTTCTTCTCTGCTTTACGATTGTTTTATCCTGACAAAACCAACAATAACTTTACTTGTTGTTGTTACAACCTTACCAAGTCTACTACTTGCATCAAAACAGATGCCTTCTTTATTTATGATTACAATGACCTTGCTGGGGACAGCCTTAGCATCAGGGTCTGCTGCTGTTTTCAATCAGCTCATTGAATCTAAAATAGATTGCGAGATGGAAAGAACAAAAAAAAGGTCTCTCCCTAGTGGGCGCTTAAGCAACTATCAAGCAGCTATCTTCGCTGTAATAATGGGGCTTGCAGCCTTTTTAATTCTCTACTTTTTGGCAAAACCCCTTGCTGCGTTTATTGCTTTTGCTGGACATGTTTATTACGTCTTTTTTTATACGATGTTTTTGAAGAAAAAAACTCCCCAAAATATAGTTATAGGTGGTGCCGCTGGTGCTGTTGGTCCTCTAATAGGATGGGCTGCTGTAACTGGAACTTTAGATTGGCCTGCTTGGATTTTATTTCTGATGATTGTTTTATGGACCCCTCCGCACTTTTGGGCTCTTGCTTTGAAGTATAAGGAAGATTATGCAAAAGTTGGAATTCCCATGTATCCTGTAATCTACGGAGATAAAAAAACTCATAAGCAGATGTTTCTTTACACCTTGTCTTTGGTTCCTACTATTGTGGTCCTTTACATAGGTGGTGTTGTTGGAGTGTCTTACTTATTTTGTGCAGGTGCTTTTACGATAAAATTTATTTGGGATGCTTATAAACTTCTATTAACTGGTGATAACAAGCTTGCTATGCCACTTTTTCACTATTCATGTACGTATGCGTTTATTCTTTTTCTTGGGCTAGTTTTTGATAAATGGCTACAAAATATAATTTAGGCTTGTAATTTTATTCTTTAAATCAAAAGATTAAAGAATCTTGTGGATATTTCCTTGCGAAAAGAGAAGAAAAATGGCATTTTTTATGATCCATTAAAAAATTCTTTATTTTAGTAATATGAGGCAAAAGGCTATGGAGCAAGACACTAAGGTTGGTGCTGATAAAGTCGACGACCAAACAAAACTACTTAAGCGTATTCAAGACGTTATTGATGAACACATTACTCCTTATCTAGAGATGCACGGAGGAGGGTGTGAGCTTATTGGTTTCGAAAATGGAATAGTTACACTACGTCTTTTTGGAGGTTGTTCAGGCTGTCCTTCGAGTCATATAACCCTATTCAATGGTATTGTGCCAATTTTACGTGAGAATGTTTCAGAAGTCGAGGACGTGCTTTTAGGTTAGAGTTTTTGAGTGTATGATATTGTAAAAGCCGTTCATCTAACCTTTTGAGTGGAAAACGTTTCTTTCAATTTAAGTGTTTTTTTTCGTTTTTTCAAATAAGAATTCTCCAGGAGCACTGAGGATCAGTGCCGTCGGAGGTGCGCTTAAAAAGTTTAAGATTAAACTTCCTTCCTATATCTTCCGCGTGCCTTACTAATGACTGGAGAGCTTAATTTTAGATCCATTTTGCTAAAAGATTTAGACTTTGCTGCTTGATAAAAAGGTTTTTAACTTGTTAGAGTCTCTGAGCTCTCTCGTAAATAGAGTAGTTAACGACGATCTTTTGTCTTACTTCTTGTTTCTGCTGCTTGGTGTATCTCGTTTAAACCTGATTTTTCATTGTAATCGATGGCTGAAGCAAGAGCAAAACAAAAGAAGATTGAAAAGCTTGTAGCAAGCAGTATTAAACAGATGTATTTATATGATTTCATAAGTTTACCTCCTCGAGAGTGTGATAAGTTATAGGTTTATTCAAAGGAAAAATGCCTCATACCTCATAAATGAAGTGCATTTAGCTTTAATTTAAGAGCTTGCTGAATTAAAAATTAACGAAAATTTGGCCTATTATAGCTTAATCAAAAAAAAAATCAAGGCAAAAGACGACTTTCAAACGGGATGGCTGTAAGGTTTTGTTTTTTTTGTTTTTTTAAATTTAATAAAAGTAAAGTTGAGTCAAAATTTTTCTTCTGGTTCAATCGGACTTAAAACATCAACATATATGTTGTGATCATCAATCTTTAAAGGAAACTTCCTTAAGTAAGCCCAAGGTTCTGTGAAACACTCACCTGTCTCCATGTCATATTCCCAACCATGACGTGGACAAAATACTGTTTTTTCAGCCAGACCTTCACTTAAAAGAAAAGCATTTTGATGTTTGCAGCTAGCTTCGATTGCGTAGAAAGACCCGTCTTTTCTTTTAAAAACAGCGATATGTTTTGTTAAATACTTAAAACAATGGTACTTTTTTATTTTAAAATCTGTCGTTTGCGCAACTTTTATAAATTTTGACATTTTTTCAGCTTCTCTTATCCAATGAATTGAAGATAGTTTTTGTTTTTAAAGTTAATACTTTTATATTACTTATTTTCAAGTATTACCTAATAAACCTGGTCTGTAAATATGAAAGGATTCCAGTGTGGAGAAAGTAGTTCAAAAAAAAATTGAAAGAAGCTTAAACGAGGCATTTAATCCAGCTTTTCTAAAGGTCTCAAATGAAAGCTTCAAACACAACGTACCAAAAGGCTCAGAAACTCATTTTCAAGTGATTATAGTTTCAAATTATTTTGAAAGCTTAAACCAAGTTGACAGGCATAGGCAGGTATATAAAACTCTTGGAAATGAGATGAAAGAGTCAATTCATGCTTGCTCTATTCAGGCATTTACATTGACTGAATGGGAAAAAAAGAAAGAAGATAGCTTTTCAACCCCTAACTGTGAACAATTCAAAAAATAATTAACCACCCTTTTTGTTTTCTTGTGAAAACGTTTTAAGGCTTATTCGAAAATTTTGCAGAATCCCCACGTATCAAGATAATCACATATTTGATAACAGCCCCACTTGGCATATTTTACTTGTTGGCAGAGGTATTGATTTCCGCTACCCCTACTCCATGTTTCTTGACATTTTTTCTTGATCGAGTCCTCTGAGCATTTGTCTTTTATCTCTAAAAGTTTACCGGGTAAAGTTACATCTTCAGTTTTTTCTTCCGGTTCTTCACTTTCGTCTAAGCTTTCTTCACCCTCTGGACTGGTGGTTTCAGTATCACTTTCTGGTAGATCTGGGATTGGAACTCTAGTATTGACACTGCGACAAGATCCCTTAGTCCAGGAAACAACACCATTTAATTCGGCCTGACAGGGGTTACTATAATCTTTATTATCACAACCGCACACTGGACTATACATCGCAACACACTGCTTGTTTGGATTAATAGATTCTTGATCAATACATTCATCTTTGTTTGGGGGGCTCGTTGCATCATAAACATCTTTAGCTTGTTTTGTTAGATCATCAATTTTATCTTTTAACCCTGATTTCTCTTGGTAAGAGAATAGAAATTTTTCAGTTTTAGCATTTTTCATTGCGCTATGGATTTTACTTCTATCTGTAACGTAAGAATTTTTACAGTTATCAAAAGCTTCTTTTATTTTAGAGTTAGTTGTAAAAAAGTCAGACCTTTTGTCTTGCTCTTCTTTAAGACAAGAGTCTAGCAATTTATTGTCTTCTTGACTTTTTTGGGCTTTGTTTACTCCAACACGGACAAAGTCTTGAAAAATTTCTTTTTTATAATCTTCGAGTCTTCCTTCTCTTTGGGCTTTCGGGATCTCGTAAATTTCTTCGGAACAATATGAATGATAAGTTGTTTTATCTATATTTTTCTCTTCAAGACTCCTGATAGACGCTTCTGTGTCAGACAGTCTTTTTTCTGCTTTACACCTTGAAAATCCAGAGCTGTTTTCTTTGAGCCAGTCAGAAAATATTTGTTTATTGTCGCTTGTTAGTTTACTTTCTGTACATTTTAATAACTTTTGACTTATAAAGTCTTGTGAGAAATCTTTAGGTTTGCTTAACCAACTTTCAATATTTTCTTTATTTTTTTTTAGGGTTTCTAGTCTTTGCTTTGATTTTTCTAGAAAGCTTTCACTACATTCATCAACAGTCTTATCTAAAAAAGATTCCAAGTAACTTCTTCTTGCATCAATTGATTGGATTGCAATATCCATTAATACTTTTTCATCTGTAAAAGGAATGTCACTATTTTTGAATTCAGCTTTTAAATCATTAAAATCATCTAAAACCCCTTCAGGTTCGAGATTTTGTAAAATTATTTTTGTCATCTCAGATGAAAAAGATTCTGCATTATAAGAGCTATTTTCTTCTGTATTTATAAACCCTTCTTCTTCTGGGCTTGTCATAAACTCTATATCAAGTTCTTCATCAGTTAAGCTACTTGTTAGTAACTCCGGTTGAACAATTTCCATTTCTTGAGCTCTTTTAATAAGAGCAACTGCTGATTGAACTTGATTTTGAAATTCATTTGATTCTTGACAGGAGACAAGAAAGGATATCACCAAAGAAAAAATAATTTGTTTCATTTTTATACCTTTTCGAAATTTAATTATCTTTTTATTTACTGTATCATACTTCAAAGTTAATTTTTTAATTAACAATATTGTTTCTGAGTATTTTTTGATAATTAAGGCTTTTCAAAAGAAAGTTGTTTTGAGAAAGTAAAAACAAAAGCAATTTGTTTTAATTGAAAAAAAAAAGATTTAATCATATATTTTAGTAGAATAGTGCGTGAAAATTTTTCAGTATATTTTATATAAATAAAAATATGGAGCCTTAGGAAATGAAAAAAAATTTCTTGTTTTGAGCAGCTTGTTTTTTTTGGCAGCAGTTTTCTTAGTTTTTAAAACTGCTAAGGCTCCTGATGTTTATTTTTCAGGGCACGTATCTATCGCTAAAAACTTAAGAGAAAAAAAACAAAATGCTAGATATGTATTTTTTGCTCTTTACGATGCTAGTCTTGAGGTGAATATGCCTATTGCCGCTTATCGTTATACCATGACAGAAAAAGAGCTTAAGCAAGGTCGGTTTTCTTTCAAGATGGGAGCAAATAATGTGTCTTTTATGCGAGAGCTTAATATTTTACCTAAGAATGTAAAATTTAAACTAAGAATACAAGAAAGTCCGCAGGTGGTTTTTGGCGGAGAAGCTGAGTTATCTAAAGAATGGTCTCCAATACCTTGGGGAACAAAAAACCTTGATCTTCATTTTTGATTCTTGAGAATTATTTATATCGCCTTTTTTCTATCGTTTGTGTCAATGATAAGAGTTACGGGTCCATCGGCGAAACTTTCAATTGACATTTTTTTTCCAAAAATCCCAGTTTCAACATCTATTTCATGATTTTTAAGACTATGAATATAATTTTGGTAGAGTTCTTGAGCAAATTCAGGCGGGGCAGAATCTACAAACGAAGGCCGGCGACCTTTCAAGCAATTAGCAAATAAGGTAAATTGACTTATAACTAAAATTTGACCATTTATTTCTTTGATCGACAAGTTCATTTTATCATTTGTATCATTGAATGCTCTTAAACTCACAGTTTTGCGAGCCAAAAATGAAGCATCTTCAGGCTCGTCTTTTCGTGATATTCCAAGAAGTACAAACCATCCTTTTTGTATATGACCTGTTATTTTATTATCAACACTGACTTTACACTCTTTGACTCTTTGTAAAACTGCTTTCACGGCTTCTTCCTTTATGTTTCGAAAAGTTTAGGGTATGAATATGAAGGTGTGGTTTTTTATGATTTCATCGATATTTATTTTTTTATAGTTTTCTTTGATTTAAAACCTTAAACTTTTATTGTCCTATCAAAGATGTTACTAAAAGCTTCAAGTTCTTAGAACTTCTTTATTTTATACTTTGAGTTAGTTTTGGCTTTTGAAAATATAGTGAGGATTTTTTTTGTGGCTAAGCATATTTATACTTTCGTTGAGCCTACAAATGAAAAACATCTAAATCTTGCATGTAAAGTTTTAGATAATCATGGTCTTATAGCCTATCCAACGGATGTGAATTGGGCCGTAGGGTGTGATTCAAGAAGCTCAAAAGCTCTTGATAAAATGAGAAAGTTAAGACCATCTCACCCAAAGGATCAGCCCTTTAGTTTAATCTGTAGCTCCATTTCTATGGTAGCAGAAATTGCGGTGATAGATCATTCAATTTACCGCTTATTAAAAAGGTTATGGCCAGGGCCTTATACATGCTTACTTAAGAGGAGTCGATTATTACCTCGCCACATCAGGGAAAAAAGACCTCTTTTAGGGGTGCGTGTTCCTCAATCTCATCTTATTCTCGATTTGGTGAAAACTTTTAACAGACCTATTTTGACTTCTTCTTTAAGTGTTCCCAGTAGCTATACGAAAGGTGAGCAGAAAATATTAAAATTTGGCTATGAAATAGATGAAAAATATGGTTATGCTCTAGATTTGATTCTTGATCTGGGTGAAGAGGTCTTTCCAGAAGTTACAACCATAGTTGATTTAAGTGATGGTACCCCGCATCTTGTGAGAGAAGGAATTGGAAAAGTTATTTTTTAAACTAATTAATTTAATTTTTGTAGAGAATACATGTTAGAGTTTTATAATCTTGGACTGACGTCATATAAAAATTCTTATGAAATTCAAAAAAGTGCTCACGATAAAGTTCTTTCAGGCGCATCTTGTGGAGTTGTTTTTTTTGTTGAACACACAAAAATTGTTACTTTAGGTAAAAACTCAGATGATAGTAATATCCTTGTTAGTCTAAAAAGTTTAGAAAAAGAAAAAGTTAGTTTTTGTATAACAGATAGGGGTGGAGAAGTTACAAGTCATATGCCTGGACAGTTGGTTATTTACCCTGTTTTGCCTTTAACAAAGATGAACCTTTCTGTTCGTTCTTATGTCAGAATGCTTGAAGATATTGTTGTTCATGTCTTGTCTTGTTTTTCAATTGAAGCTTATAAAGATCCAATTTACCCAGGGATTTGGACGAAAAAGGGGAAGATTTGTTCTGTCGGTATAAGGGTTAAAAAACGTATTTCTTACCATGGTTTAGCCCTCAATGTAAGTAATGACTTGTCTCTTTTTTCAAAGATAATCCCTTGTGGAATAAAAAATAGTAAAGTGGTTTCTGTAAATAAAGTATTAAAGAAATCGTTGTCAACCAAAGATTTTCTTCCTGTTTTTGTAGATGCTTTTAACAAGTATTTGCATCAAGATGAAAACTATAAAAAAATAAAAAAGACATGGGTGATGTAGTGCAAGAAGGAATGTTAGAGTCTCATTCAACGGAATTTTTTTTGAAAGATAAAGAGCATGGAATTAGTTCTTGCTGCTTTAAAACTGTGGATCAGCATGTTGAACATAATTCTATGATGGTTTGTCAGATTTGTAATTTTATTATCAAATGTTTTACAAACGAATCTGAGTATAGACGATATGTCTTATTTTGTAAGTCAAGACAAAGAAAGATCCAATTTACTCGAAGGAATAACTATTATATTGTTGTCTTTCGTTCATATAGGCACTGATAATAATTTAACAATTGAATTGGTTTTTAGAGAACAAATTAAATCAACTTTCCCATAGATTTAAGTTATCAAAGATTGAATTTTAGTTTCAATTGAGCTAAAGTGTTACTTTATAGAAGTCTTGAGTTTAACTTTCCTCTTGATCTCTTTTTTGTAATTGAATTATTTTTTGTTGCTAAGTTTACGATCTCTAATGAAGATAGTCTGTTTGCTCCAAGTGTTGAAAAGCATAAAGAACCCAATTGTCATGTCTTAATTTGGGGGACCATTTTTCAGACTTTAGTCTCAATTTAGAGTTTATTTTTTTTCTCGTTTTGTTATTAAGAAATATATTTGGTTCAATTCCTGTTTTGTCAATATCTGTGTGTTTTGGTGTATGGTACGATGCAATAGTCATCTTTAATCCGTATCCGTTTGGAAGAGGCAGTAGGCTTTGGACTGATCCTTTGCCGTAGGTTTTCTGACCCATAAGAGTTGCTCTTTTATGGTCTTTAAGGGCCCCTGCAAAAATTTCTGAAGCACTTGCTGATTTTTCGTTTATAAGGATAACGATATTTATTTTGCTAAATGTTCCATATTTGTTTGCAAAATCTCTTTCTTTAATTGTATTCTTACGGCCAACGGTAGATACTATAACTCCACTTTCTATAAAAAGGTCCGATAGCTTTATAGCTTCATAAAACAACCCCCCAGGATTTCCTCGAAGGTCAATAACAAGGGCTTTTAGATTTTGCTCATGGTCTTTTATGAGCTGTTCCATTTCAAAGCTACTGTTTTCTTGAAAATCTGTTAATTTGATATACATGACGTTTGGAGACAAATGCTCAAAGATAACACTTGGTATCTTTATGCTCTCTTTGTTAAGTTGAAACGATAAAATTTTTTCTTTTCTTAAAACTTTAATTTTTATTGACGTTTTTGTGTGATCTTTCAGCAAACTATTTAGCGTTTTTTTGTTTAGTTTTTCTGTATTTTTAGAGTTTATCGAAACAACAAGGTCGTTGATAAGTAATCCAGATTTTTCTGCTGGAGAATTTTTTGTTATATCTATGACTTTTAATTGATCTTTTTGCAGCGATAGTGTTATACCAAAACCATGTGTTATACCACTCGTTTCTTGTGTTATTGATGAATATTCTTCGGGACTTAGTATACTTGTATACATGTCAAGGTCCTCAGTTATTCCTTCTAGAGCGGATGTTATAATTTTATCATACGTAACTTCACTGTCTTCTACATAAAGGTGGTTGATAAGATGAATCGCCTTAGAGAATGCTTCTAGTGATTCATACTTATTTTTTTCATTAGATTCAAATCCATATAATTTTGAACTTATTAGAAAAAAAAACATAAATGTATACACTTGAAAATTTTTATTTGCCATTTATCCTCCTGTTTTTTCTTGTATAGGATGTTTGTTTTTTTGGTTTTCTTAATAAAATATTTGCTGATTTTCTGTCGTTATCTGATATGTTTTTTTGTTCTAAGTAAGATGAAACTAGCCTTGATCTTTTGTTTTCTTGTCTTTGACTTTTATAGATCTCGGCTAATTTTTCTATTGGTTCAAAACATAATGAGCAAAATTGATTTGCTTTTTTATAATATTCTTCAGATTTCTTTATTTTGTTCAAATTTTTAGCTATGATTGCAAGTTGCAAGTAAGACATGAAATAACTTGGATTCTCAGTTGTTGCTTTTTTGTAATATAAAATCGCTTTTTTGATTTGTTCTTCATATTGGTAGGTGAGTGCAATATTATGATAGAGTCTTTCTTTTTTTTTATATGTTTTGTCTTTTTTAAGTTTGAAGAGAATTTTTCGAGCTTTTTTATATTGTTTTTTGTGAATAAGAGCAGAGGAGTAATTGAGTCCTATAGCCGTGTCGTTTTTGATACGATAAGCTCGACGAAAATAAACCATTGCTTGATCGGGGTTTTCGATAGAAAGGTGTGTTAAGCCAAGGATATTAAGGTAGTTCGGGGTATCTTTAAATTTATCATCTAAAGGTTTTAAAATTTCAAGAGCATTTTCTGGTTTTTTGTTATCAATGTAGTTTTGTGCTAAAAGAAGTTGTGTTTCAAGAAGCTTTTCCAGCTTTATGTCTTCGTCAGTTTTTATTTGAATACTGTGACAAGAGTTTAGTAAGAAGGAATAAAAGAAGACAAATAAAAATATTTTTTTACCTGAGGCTTTGCTTTTAGTTCGGAAAAGCATGGTTTCTCCTTAAATTGTTAGGGACTATTATTTAGTTCATTATATCAAAAAAAATTACAAAGAGATAAGGTGCCTGTTAAAAAATAATTTTGATTCTGTTTTTCAGCTAATATCTCTTTTATCCGAGCTGTGAATCACATTTAGCTAAAAAAAGTTCTGATTATGTCCGGGGCGACTCTGTCTAGTGCGTTGGAGTGAGCTTAAATAAATATTTTATCTTTTTAAAAAATATTTTACGGTTTGATCTAAAAAATTAGATTCACACAAGTTTATGAGGCCTATTGTCAGTTTTGACATTTTGTCGCGGTATTTTAAGAGAAGGCTTACTTTTTATCATTTTTTGTCTAGACGTCTAATAGATTTGTCTCTTTCAAATCATTATGTTAGGTTTAAAATCCAAAAAAATTGGCTTACAAGCTTATCTTATTTTAATATTTTTGTTAAAATAACTTTTTACAAAAATAATTTTAGGTACTTAATTTATGTTTAAATACAATCGAGATTATAACTTTATGAGATACTTTTGGTGGCTTGGAAAAATAATTTATTTATGGGTCCGCAGCAAAGTCTCACCAGAGCAAAGTTATAAAAATCTTAAAATTGATCATAATAAGCCTGTTTGTTATATTTTTAATACAAGATCAATTACAGATCTCCTTGTTTTAGATTACCACTGCAAGAAAGAAGGTCTCCCCCGCCCTATGTATACTTTGAGCTCTTTACCTGGCTCATCGCGTGCAACGTGTGTTTATTTGGCAAAATCGGGTATTTTTCAACAAGAGGTTGGAGACTCAGAACCAGCACCGTTGCATACTCTTTTGGATCTTGTTCAAAAGGAAGATTCAGACGTGCAGTTGGTTCCAGTCTCTGTTTTCTGGGGAAGAAACCCCGGCAAAGGTGAAAAATCATTATTTAAGCTCTTATTTTTTGATGATGAAACAGGTGGAATCTTACAAAGATTTTTTACTTTTTTTGTTCAAGGACGTGATGTTTTTTGTTTATTAGGCCAACCTATAAGTGCTCAAAATTTTCTTGAAAATGAAGAAGATTTATCTAAGGCTGTTAAAAAGTTAAAGCGAGTTTTAGGAATTCACTTTAGAAGGCAACGAGTAGGAGTTTTAGGTCCAAATATTTACGACAGGGACCTTGTTATTAATTCACTTTTGCGTTCTAAAAGTGTTCAAGAAGCTATTGAGCAGGAAGCAAAAAGGAAAAACGTATCAATCTTAAAAACAAGAAACATAGCGAAAAAATATATTGATGAAGTTGCTGCCAACATGTCCTACCCTGTTGTCCGTTTTTTCGCATTACTTTTTTCTTGGATCTGGAAAAGAATTTACACAAAAATAGTTGTTTTAAATAGTGAAGATTTAAAAGACCTTGCTGGTGAGAATGAACTTATTTTTCTTCCTTGTCACAGAAGTCATATGGATTACCTATTAGTTGGTCATACCCTTTATTCTCAGGGCATGACCCCGGCACATACAGCAGCAGGGGTAAATTTAAATTTTTGGCCCGTTGGATCTCTTTTGAGAAGAGGGGGTGCTTTCTTTATAAGAAGAACATTTGCTGCTAACCGCTTGTATAAGGTTATTTTTACCGAATATGTTCACTTCTTATTATCAGAAGGTTACTCGATGAGCTTTTACATTGAAGGTGGAAGGAGCCGGACAGGAAGACTTTTGAAACCTAAAAATGGTCTACTTTCAATGGTAATGAAAAGTGCCGAGAGAAAACCTTCTCAAAGTATGGTTATTATTCCTGTCTATGTAGGTTATGATAAAATGTTAGAAGGGCTTTCGTACTTGAAAGAGTTAAGTGGAAAGGCCAAGGAGCAAGAATCAGTAACACAGCTTATTAAAGCTAGAAAAGTTTTAAAAGCTAAAGTTGGTAAGGCTTATCTTAATTTTGGTAAACCTATTTATATCAGAGACTACTTGAATAAGACTGATCCTGAAAATTTGGAAAATTTATCATCTAACCAGTTGAGTTTTGATGTGATGTGTCAGATTAACAGTGCTGCAGTTGTTTCCCCAGTTTCTTTGTTTTCTTTAATTTTACTATCAGCACCAAACAAGGCTTTGAATCAAGAAGATCTTCTTAATATGGCCGAAAAAGTTTACTTACTTTTTCAACAATGTAAGTATTCAGCACGAATCTCTTTACCGGAAGATCCTGTACATCAGCAACTCCTTTATGCAGAATCTCTAGCACCTATCACTCGCTTTCATCACCCTGGTGGAGACGTCTTGTATGTCGACGAGAAAGATACAGTGTTACTGTCATACTATAAAAATAATATATTGCATCTGATTGCTGTTCCCTCACTCATTTGTTCTTTTTTTGAGTATAAAGATTCTTTAAGCTTCACAGAACTTGTGAGCTCTTGTCGCTACATGTATAAATTTTTACGTGAAGATTTGTTTATTCACTGGCATGCAGATGAAATTGAGAAAGTAATTGAGGCTAATATTTCTCAACTTATTAAGATAGGGCTACTTGTGAAAGACGCCCAAAATGAGGATATGATTCAAAGACCAGATTTAATGTCACAAGAATTTTATTATTTAAAAGTTTTTGGTTTATTTTTAGGTGATACAATTCAACGATATGCTATTTTTTCCAACTTACTTGTTCGCTACTATAAT
This sequence comes from Pseudobdellovibrionaceae bacterium, assembly GCA_002711925.1. Classification (GTDB taxonomy): domain Bacteria; phylum Bdellovibrionota_B; class Oligoflexia; order Oligoflexales; family Bog-1112. The sequence continues at coordinate 40,858 of PASJ01000023.1, forward strand.
AGTTCACAGATTGTGAAAATTAAGGATTTTGAAAATGAGTGTCTTTTGTTGTCAAAAAGAATGAGCGTTTTAGGTGGAGTGAAGGAGTCAAATATTTTTGATCATAAACTATTTAAAAGTTTTATAGAGCAACTTTCAAATAATCAAGATATTTCAGTCGATGGTAAAAATATTATTATTCATAAATCTCTAGCTGTCTTGGCAGATAAATCTTTAGAACTTTTGAGTTTGGATGTAAGACAAACGGTAACTCGATCAACACAAGTAAAAGAATAGTGAATTATGAAGTCTTGGAAAAATAAAAATTGGGATAAGTTTTCAAAAAAAGAGAAGATTTATAAACAGGCGAAGAAGAAAGATCAAGGATCTAAAACTGATCAAACTTTCATATTAACAAGTAAGCAGTGGGAAGAAAAAATACTGTCTGGATTATTTCCTGCTCGAGTTGTTGAGGTTCAAAAAAAATATATATTTGTTGCTCCAGAAAATCTTTCAGGAAAAATTAAAACAAAAGACGTTCGAATTGCAACAGTAGCAAAAAAGCATACTCAAATATACAGGAAAGAAAGAAATTTTGTTGTTGTAGGAGATAGAGTGCTTTGTCAATCTGCTGTTATCAACGAAAATATCGGTTCTGATTTGCCTCAATGTTCTCTTGAATATCGCTTGTCTAGAGAAAATAAGTTGTCAAGAATTGACCCATTGCTTGCTAGTAGAGAACACGTTTTAGCCTCGAATGTCGATCAGCTTGTTATTGTTGCAAGTTATCTCCATCCAAGAGTTAAATGGGGACTTATCGATCGTTATCTTATTGTGGCTGAGCACGAGAATATAAAGCCAATTATTATTTTAAATAAGAAAGACCTACTAGATGGTTTAGAGAAAGAAAGCTTTGTTAAAGATTGTATTAACATGGAATCTCTTTATACTAAACTTGGTTATGAAGTTCACAGCTTTCAAGCGGATAAAAGGAAAATTTCAAAAGAAGAAAAACTAAAATTGAAATCTATTTTTTCAAAAAAAATATCTATGTTAAGTGGACATTCGGGTGTCGGTAAATCATCTATTGTAAACTTACTCGGTCCAGAAATCATTCAAGATGTTGAAACTGATGCTATTTTGACCAAAGGTAGACACACAACAACCTTTGCCTCTTTTTTGAAACTTAAAATTGGTGGATATGTTATAGATACACCAGGTATTCGAAGTTTTAAGGTAGAAACAAATGACCCCTTTTCTTTAAGTTGGGGGTTTGTCGAAATGAGACCGTACATAGAAAAATGTAAATATCGAACTTGTCGACATGAAAGAGGAGATGAATGTAAGGTTGTTGAAGCTCTTGATCAAGGCTTAATATCTGAGCGCCGATATCAATCTTACTTAGGGTTACTTTTGGGAACTTCGGGTCGCGAAGGGCGTATGAGTGTGCAAATGACAGAGTAGGAGGTATTATGTCATATAGTTTTGTTGAATCGGATGAGTTGAAATTACTAAGAGAAACAGTTGCTAATTTTGCTGAAAAAGAAATTAAACCAATCGCACAGCAACTAGATAAGCAAGAGAAGTTTTCTCATCACCTGACTGAGCAAATGGGCAATTTAGGCCTTTTTGGTACTATTGTTAGTCAGGATTTTGGGGGGCAAGGAATGGATTATCTATCTTATGCTGTTGCTGTTGAAGAGTTAGCTAAAATTGACAGCTCACAGGCTGCCACTATTGCAGCCCATAATAGTTTAGGTGCTGGTCCTATTTTTTATTATGGTTCACAAGAACAAAAAGATAAGTTTTTACCCAATCTTTGCACTGGTAGGGGGCTTTGGGGATTTGGTTTAACTGAACCAAATGCAGGTAGTGATGCTCAAGCTACGCAAACCACAGCAAAATATGTCGGAGACAGTTGGGTATTAAATGGACAAAAAATTTGGATTACGAATAGTGCAACAGATATGACAAAAGGATTAACGATACAAGCAGTGACCGGGCGACTGAAAGATGGACGTCCAGAGCTAACATGTTTCTTAGTTCCATATAATACGCCAGGTTTAAACTGTCGACCCATGAGTGATAAAATGATGTGGAGAGCTTCAAATACAGGAGAAGTTTTTCTTGATGATGTTAAAGTTCCAGATCACTTAATCCTTGGACGGAAAGGGCAAGGTTTTAAGATAATGATGGAGACTCTTGATAATGGTCGGATATCTATAGCAGCTATGGGTCTAGGTTTAGCAAAAGGAGCATTAAACTTATCTTTAAACTATGCCAAAGAACGAAAGTCATTTGGTGTTCCTTTGATTAAGCATCAGGCTATAGCATTTAAGTTAGCTGATATGGCAACAAGAATTGAAGCCGCTGAGAATCTTTTATACAAGTGTTGTTGGGCAAAACAAAAGAAATTAGCGTTTGCTAAACTAGCATGTATGGCAAAGCTATATTGTTCTGAAGTTGCAGAATTTTGTTCTAGAGAAGGTCAACAAATATTTGGTGGCTATGGCTTAATGAAAGAGTATCCAATTGAGCGCTTCTATCGAGATGCTGCTTTGCTTCGAATTGGTGAAGGAACAAGTGAGATTCAGCGTTTAGTTATTTCGAGGTATTTAAATTGAACAAAAATTTCAGTTTATTTTCTCTGTTATTTTTTTTGATTCTATCGGCGTGCGAACTGTCTCAAACTTATTTGAAAGAAAGATTCGATACCCAAAATCTTAGTTTGTGTACCCTTAATTTATTTAATCAACAAGAAAATCCAAGAAATAAGAATCTTTCTTGGGTGGGAGATTGGGTCTTTAGAAGAAAGCGTCTTCTTGTTGCCGAAAAAACTTTTTTTGAAGAGCAGCCTGATTTACTTTTTTTTCAAGAGGCCTTAAGTAAAGCTAATGATCGAAATAATTCAGATGAAAATTTACTGAAGTCTTCTGGTCTCAAAGGATACGATTTTAAACGCTTTAAAACAAGAGATCTAGTGTCTTCATCTGAAGTCGAGTCTTTAATTTATAGCGCTAGTAATAGTATAAAGTTTTCAGATTCACACTCTTCATTATGGAGTTTTGGACAAGATGGTTATTTATCTGTGACGAGTGCTGAGTATAAATCTAAACCTTTATTGCTATTTAATGTTCAAATGCCGCGCAAAGATTCTATTCATATTGCCTCGTGGTATAGTTTTATTGAGAAGAGAATTAAAGGTGTTTTAGCTCAGTCAGGTATTTGCGCAAATAGGGTAATTGTTGCCGGCTCGTTTCTAGGTAAAGTAAACCATCCAAGCTATATCAACTTCTTACGTAGCCTCTCATTAAAAGATAGCTCCAGTGGCTTTTGTGAAAACAAAGAGCAATGTTTTACCCGATCGAACGAAAATGAAATTAGTCAACAACTCTTTGATGTTTTCCTCAGAGAACAAATCGATCGAGTTTTAGTACATACTTCTGCTGAGGTTATCTCCGCCTCCCTAGCGTTTACAAATAAAGTTCCTGCTCCAATAAAATTCAAAGAAAAATATGGTTTAGTCAACCTTTTTACAAGTGAACGTTTCGGTTGGAAAACTTCAGTTCGATTAGCTTCATGTCCCAAAAAGGGATATATCTTTTGAGTTCTCATATAAAATATATTGCATTAGCTTATAAATTAAACGACTATGCCATTGATCTTTATCATTTCAGGCAAATAATTTTTAGAGATTTAAAGTCAGTTAAATGAAAGGTTGTGAAGAATGAACAAAGACCAACCAGACGTTACAAGTGATATGCTTATCAAACGAGACTCTCTTAAGTCCAAGCTTAAAAAAGTTGGTATGGAGTCTGTCGAAGTTCCTGTTCGACTAGAATTGCCTGAAGCTGGGTCAGGTTTTCAAGTTGCATCTGCAGATATTTATGTAAATTTAGATAGTTCTAGAGCGAAAGGCATTCATATGTCTCGCTTATATATAAGTCTTCATAAAAATCTTGAGTCGCAGCCATTATCTTTTAAGCTTATTCGCCAAATTTTAAGTGAGTTTTTAGTGAGTCATAAAGGCTTAAGTACATGCTCTTACTTGAACCTCCGATTTGATCTTCCTTTAGAGCGAAAATCTCTTATCAGTTCCAATAAAAGTTGGAGAAAATATCCTGTTGAAATTATTGGAAAGTACGACGGGAAAAACTTTGACATTAATTGCTCTTTCGGGGTGCTTTATTCTAGTACTTGCCCATGTTCAGCTGCTTTGTCTCGGCAGTTAATCCAACAACACTTTTTAGAATCATTTAAGGTCTTAAAGGATAATGACCAAGTTTCCACCCACGATATTTTCGAGTGGCTTGGTGAAGAAAAAAATATTCTAGCAACGCCACACAGTCAAAGATCTAAAGCTACCGTTACTGTTAAAATTCAGCAGCAGGATCTTTCTTGCATAGAAAATTATATCAATATGGTGGAGGAGGGGCTTCAAACACCAGTTCAAGGCATTGTCAAACGTGAAGACGAACAAGCTTTTGCTAAGCAAAACGGTCAGAACCTGATGTTTGCAGAAGATGCCTGTAGGACTATCAAAGCTCAACTAGCCTCTCAACCTGATTTAGAGGACTTTCAGATTAAGGTTAGTCACTATGAAAGTCTTCATCCACATAATGCAGTTTCTTATGCATCGAAGTCTTTTTAAATTTGTAGCATGGCATTACAAAATTAAAAGAGCTATATTATCTATTAAGATCTTTTTTCCGTATTAGTTTAGTTGCTCCATTTTATGAAGAAAGGCAAAATATGAAACTAACTTTTATTGGAGCTGGCTCTGCCTTTGCGAATCACAATGAGAATTACAACTCAAATTTACTTTTGGAGTCCCCAAAAAATAGTGAAAAACTCCTAGTAGATTGTGGTTGTGATGCCCGTCATGCGCTTTTGGATTTAGGTTATACTTATAAAGATATTTCCGCAGTCTATATTAGTCACCTTCATTTTGACCATGTTGGTGGACTCGAATGGTTAGGCCTTACAACTAAGTTTGATCCTAGTTGTCAGCGACCAAGACTTTTTATCCATGAAAAAGTTGCTGATATAATTTGGGATACGACTTTACGTGGAAGTATGGCATGTCTCGAGGAAGAAGAAGCTACTTTAGAGACATACTTTGATCTAAAGTCATCGAATTCAAGTTTTTTGTGGAATGATGTTAAGTTTAATATGGTTAAAATGATCCATGTTTATAACAAAGACAAACCTCAGCCTTGTTATGGTTTGGAGTTTTCTTTTGGGTCTAAAAATATTTTTTTTACAGGTGATACACGCTTTGATTTAGACCGGCTTTTGCCTTATTATAATAAAGCAGATATTATTTTTCAAGATACTGAAACTTTACCGTTTAAAAGTTCAGTTCACTGCCATTACTCTGAAATTGTCGCCCTTCCGAAGTCTATAAAGAAAAAAATGTGGCTTTATCACTATAATGCTGGTCAATTGCCAGATTGTAAAAAGGATGGTTTTCGAGGTTATGTCCAAAGAAGGCAAGTGTTTGATTTAGAAAAAAAGGAAACTTATTTATAGGTTTTCTGTTCACTCTTTTCCTTTAGTATATTCCAAGCTTTATGATCTAAACTTGCAATCAGCGAGTTGGGGACATCTTTAGTTTTTAAAAGAACGCTATTGTTTATAGTTGCATGAGGCGATAAACTAGTCAAAAAAACGTTGGCTCTAATTTTGTAGTGTGTAATAGAGTGATTAAAGTTACCAATTTTTTTAGGTTTATTGAACTTTATAAGTTTTGATTCTAGTTCTTCACAGCTTCGTTTTCCCTCTTCTTTATACGTGGTTAGAAAGCCCATTTTGTTAGCAAGTATTTTCGATTTTTGGGGTCTTTTTTGTAGTAAAATTTTATTATTAAACTTTATTATAAATAAATTGATGTCTAAATCTTCAGACTTGCGTACATTTTGTTTAGGAAGTGGGAAGTTTTCTTGTTGGCTCGAGAGTTTCGCATAGCAGTGTTTTTTTAGAGGACACATTTTACATAAAGGATTTTGAGGACGGCAAATAATTTGCCCTAGTTCCATCAAGCCTTGGTTATATGCTCCAGGGTTTACTTCAGAAATGAAGCTTTGACTAGCAGTTTTAACTTCTTTTTTGAGTTCTTTACTTCCAAGGTTTAAGTTTAAGCCTAAAAATCTTGCAAGCACCCTTTCAACATTTCCGTCAATAGCAGCTTTGGCTTCTTGAAAAGCGATACTTGATACGGCTGAAGCTGTGTAGTCACCTATTCCGGGAAGTTTCATTAAGGATGTATATGATTTTGGCCAATTTTGATGGTACTCAGAGTATATCATTTTGGCTGTTTTGAGGAGATTGTCAAATCGGCGGTAATAGCCAAGCCCAGACACATATTTTTTGAGTTCATCTTCTGAAGATGCAGCTAAGTTTTTTAGCTTTGGAAAACGTTTTATGAATTTTTCATACTTAGGCAAAACAGCTTTTATGGTAGTTTGCTGTAACATGATTTCGCTAACCCAAACATGGTAAGGATCTTTATGTGTTAGCCATAAAGAACGCCAAGGGTAGTTTTGTTGATTTTTTTCAAACCACTTCAGTATAGATTTTTCGAAATTAAATTTACTTTTATTATTTTTAATCATTTTTGTTAAGAGAGCTTACTTTATTTAGAAGATTTTGTTTTTTTGGCTTGCGCTTTCTTTTTCACTTTGGATACTTTTTTTGTTTTTTTTCCAAGGTTCGATTTTAATGTTGTTGCTAGTTTTGATTTTGTTATTTTGGTTTTTTTTCGTAACTTTTTTTTTGCTTTTTTAGTTGTTTTTTTGAGTGATGAAGAAGCTGCTTTTGCTGTTTTTTTCAGCTTTTTTTCTGCTGCAACAGTAGTTTTCTTCAGGCGTTTTTCTAGTTTATTAAGATCTATACCTGCCTTCTTTGCCTTTTTATATATTTGTTCTGTATAATTTTTAAATGATGGTTCAATTATCTTCATTTTTTGTTTTACATACTTTTGCAGCTCTTCTTTTTTGTTGTCTAGGTTTTCTTTTAGCTCAATTTCGTTAATTTTTTTTAAAAGTCCTTTTCCCTCTTGTTGCAGAAAAGTTTGTAGTTTTATTATGTCATCTTGAAGATTTTCAAAAAATCGTTTCATTTTTTTTTTCCTTATCACCTATTGATTAATGATTCTGGTGGATTTTTTTCGTAAAAATTCCAAATTAAAACAGTTTGAAAAGCAATGGTATAAATTTAAAGCTTAGTTCTAAGTCCGTCAAGTTCATCGAAAAATAAAGATGATGTACAGTATTTACTAGTAGTGGTAAACACCTCGATTCGTCTTTCTTCCTAGCCAGTTCAAATCAACATATTGTTGTAATAGCGGGCTGGGCTTAAGATGTGTTTTTCCTGTTGACTCAAACATGACAGTTAAAATCGCAAGACAAGTATCTAAGCCAATAAAATCAGCTAAAGCAAGAGGTCCCATTGGTTGTTTTGTGCCAAGCTTCATACCATTGTCAATATCTTCAGCAGAGGCAATATTTTCATTCAAAACTGTAAAAGCTTCATTAATCATCGGCATAAGGATTCTATTTATAATAAATCCTGGAAAATCTTTGCTTTCTATTGTCTCTTTTTTTAAAAATTTACAGAGTGCAAGAACTTGGTTTTTAGTTTCTATGCTTGTAGATAAAGAAGGTATGATTTCTACAACATTCATAATTGGAACTGGGTTCATAAAGTGCAGACCAATAAATTTTTCAGGCCTCCCGCTTGCTTGAGCTAGTCTTGCAATAGGTATAGATGAGGTATTACTAGCAAAAATAGTTTGGGGAGAAGATATTTGATCAAGTTGTTTCCATAGAGTCTTTTTTTTATTTTCATCTTCAACGATAGCTTCTATTATAAGATCTGATTTAGAACTTAGTTTGAGGTCTTGAGAAAATTTTATTTTTTCTAATCCAGATATTTTCTCACCTTCTTTTATAATGCCTTTAGCTGCTAATTTTTCAAGAGACTTACAAATAGATTCTTTTGATTTGTTGAGTTGATCTATGTTGAGGTCTATTAGGGAAACCGGAATAGATTGGCTTGCACAAACTTGTGCTATACCAGAGCCCATTTGCCCTGCACCAACAACTGCTATAGACTTAAAATTCTGGTTTCCAAGCATATTAGATTTCCTTTCTGTTTGACTTATAAGTATATAATCTATTGAATTAACCTAATTGAGTAAGGGACTAATATTTTTACTTAGTTGGTGTGAAATTTTCTCTATTATTTTTAAGGTTCCGATTCCTTTTGTTGCAACTGTTTCTATTTCAGGATGGTTTTTAGAATTGAAGTGTTCATGTAATAAGTGAGTTGGGATGGTGTTTTTTAGGTCTCTTTTATTATATTGAAAGATTTGTACCAGTGAGTCTATGTCAATTGACCTTTTAGCAAGCTTGTTTTTTACTGTTTTAATATATTCTTCGTTATTTATAAGTGAATCTATTTGACTATCAATAAGGTATATTATGCCATCAAGATTCTCGGTTAACATGCTCAATGTGCTTTCGTAGATATTTGATGTTGGTAAGGTATATAGGTGTATTTTGAGGTGGTAGTCTTTAATAAAACCTGATGATATAGGTAAAAACTTAAATGGAGATTTTGTATTATCTTTTGTAAGTGTGATCTTTGGATTCTTTATTTCTGGAGTTGTCTGTGAAAAAATTGCTTGCAGTGTTGTTTTTTTTCCACACTTTTGTCCTCCAATAAGAAGAATTTTACTATTTATTTCTTTTTTACTTTTATTTATGTGCGTCATTCTATAACCCGTTTGAATATATCATTAGTCTTTTAACTCAGCTTTTACAACGGTTCCGTTGAACTCTTGAATCATTGATTGTGTCATTGGGTGTTTTTTTGCATCATCAAGTTGTTTATTTTTATTTTGAGTATCTAGTCTTTCTTTTTTTTCCAAGATGGATTCGGGGAGCCGCTCTTGGTTTTCTTCACTACGCTCATTCTGCTTTTGTTCAACAACCTCTAGTTTGCCTTTAAAGCAAAAGAGTTTTTCGAATTGGGTGTAGAGTTTTTCTTGTGTGCTCTTTTGAAGAAGAGTTTTACCTACAAGACTTTTAGAGTCTGCAGAAATCTTTATTAGATCTGGTGAATAGGTGATAGCTCTTGCTTCTTCTAATTTGCGTGCCTGAAGAGGTTTTTCTTTTTTCCATGCAGACAGCAAACCTTCCCAGCTGTTTGGAAATTTTATTGATACTGGATTATTTTTTTCTTTAGTTTCAGTTGTTTCATGATTTACTAAGTTCTTTAATTTAGCTGATTTGCTTAAATACTCTGGTTTCTTTTCAAACGTTTGTTTATTTAAAAAGGCTTTGCTGAATTGGCCTTTGCTGATTTCTTTTTGCTGGTTTGAGTTCACCTGCTTAGTATTGACGCTAGAGATCTGCTTTTGTTGAACTTGTGTTTCGCATTCAAGGAGGTCATCAATACTTGGAAGCCCTGGATCTAAGCACCATTCAAGACAATAATTTTCAACAACTGGGCGATCAAGCTCTGAGCCATCTAATTCTCGAACGCATTGTATTAAGGTTCTAAAGATACGATGCAGATCAAGCTGATTAACTTCTTTACATAAGTCTTTAATTTGTTCGTAGTCTTCGCTAGGGATGTCTTTTAGACCATTTCTGGCAGATTCTTCTTTTAAGCTTTTTACAATAAAGGCACAGCGTATGAATTTGATAAGCTCTGTTAGAGCCTCTGTTAAGTCAAGGCTGTTTTCGTCAAGTTTTTCGATGAGATTAAGGCATAGTTCGCTATCTTTTGCGCTCAAGGCTTTAATAATTTCAAAATAAACTTCTGAAGAAAGATTGCCAAGTGTGTCATGTAATACAGAGTTAGAAACCTTATTTTCACCAAGTACAACGATTTGATCTAAAAAAGTGAGGGCGTCTCGTAATGAGCCCTTACCTTGCTTGGCAATTCTTTCTACAGCTGACTTTTCATAACTGATATTTTCTTGATCTAAAATAGAACAAAGGCGGTCAGCAATATCTTTGTGATATATTTTTTGTAGTTGATAACCTTGACAACGACTACTGATTGTTTGCGGAACTTTTTGTATTTCTGTGGTTGCAAAAATAAAGACAATACCCTTTGGGGGTTCTTCCAGAGTTTTTAATAAAGCATTAAAAGCACTGATAGAAAGCATATGGACTTCATCAACTATATAGACTTTAAACTTTGAACGTTGTGGAACATACGTTATGGTTTCCTGTAAGCTTCGCACTTCTTCTACGCCATTATTGGAAGCACCATCTATTTCTAGAACGTCTTCGTGAGTACCTCTATTAATTGCTAAGCAACTTTGACACTCATTACACGGATCATCTTGAACTTTAGACGAACAGGTGAGAGCTTTAGCGTAAAGTCTAGCTAAACTTGTTTTACCGATACCTCTAGTGCCTGAAAATATGACCCCTGCCGGGATTCTGTCAAGACGAATACCATTGGTAAGGGCTTTAGCCGTAGCTTCTTGTCCGATAAGTTCTTTAAAAGATTTTGGGCGGTATTTTCTAGCTAAGGGTAGGTGTGTCACCGCTGGCCCTTCATGTTTTACTGTGTGCGTTAAATTTCAAGATATAGCTTAGAATAGTTGCACACAATGGAGTGAGAATTTTATCTTAGCTTTTTTGTAGCTGAATGCTCATAGTGATGATTAGAAATCCCAAAAACCTGATTGGTCTACTACCGTTGCTGCTTTCCAGCCCTGGCGGAGTTCGCAGGCAATCACAATTTGGGCTCTAACCATCACTATAGGCCCAAGCTATTTGCTTGTGTCCGTAGCTTTGAATAACAAAACTCACGTTATCGTTTTCAATATAATAAAGGAAAGTGTTTTGCATTAAAAAAATGATTTTTTCTTGAAGATTATTCATTCAGCAAAGGTTTGAGTATTTTTTTATTCGGTTTATAATTAAAATTAAAGAAAATATGTCTGTGTTATAATGACAAATAAACTAAAAGATAAAGGTGATTAGAGTTGTCTAAGACTGTTGTTTTTATTTTTTTTATGGTCAGTTTTTGCCTTTTACTTGGAAGTTTTCGCGGCAAGCACACGCTAAGTAATTTCTTAGCTTTGAAAAAAAGTCACTTGTTGCTCTTGGAAGCGGTAAACTCTTTAGAGCTTGAGACAAATAAAGTGGAAAAAGAAATTTTGCATTTACGTTCATCAACAAACTATGTTTCGAAAGTTTTGCGGGATAAATATCACATAATAGAAGAAGGTGAAAAAATAATTTTTTTTGCAGACTAAACGATAACTTTTCTTTCGATACTTTGATGGATCCTTGATAGGACTTCATAGTTGATTGTCCCTGACCAGCTAGCGATTAAATCGGCGCTAAGATCTTCTTTGCCGTCGACGCCTATAAGAGTAACAATATCATCTTGTTTAATATTTGGATTGTCGCTTATATCAATAATCATCATGTTCATACAAATTCTTCCTAGTATTTTACAGATTCTTTCTCGACAAAGAACATAGGCATGCCCTCCATTTGAAAGGTTTCTAGGGTATCCATCATGGTAACCAACAGGTAAAATTGCTATTTTCATATTTTTTGTACTTTTGAAAGAACACCCATAACCGACATAGGTATCTTTTTGAATGTTTTGTATTTCAACAATGCGAGTTTTCCAACTTAAGACAGGACTAATGGTAAAGCTTTTCTTGTTGTTGGCAAGAAATGATAAGCGAGTCAGGTCTGATGGCCAAAGCCCGTATAATGAGATGCCAATGCGGCACATATCGTAGTGTGCAAGGTCGTTTAAAAGCATGGCAGCAGCAGATGCTGAGGCATGCTGAAGTAAATTAAGCTTCTTTTTCTTTGCAATATGAAGGCATTGATTAAATTCTCTTATTTGCTTCATGCCGTAGTCTTGCTTACTGACATCTTCGATATTTGCGAAATGGGTTAAAATACCTACGAGTTTATCTGAGAAAGGCAATATTTGATCCAAGACCGCATGAAACTCTTCTGGTTTAAACCCCAGTCTTGAAAGGCCAGTATCAATTTTTATATGGGCTCTAGGTTTTTGGGGAGCTTCTATCCACTTTTGTAAGGTGTCCGTATTGCTGATGATCATGTCTGCTGCAAGTCTTGTAACTTCTTTTATTTCAGCAGAAGTTCGAACAGGGTACAGTAATAGAATTTGTCCTTGATAGCCATAAGTTCTAAGTTTCATGGCCTCCTCAAGGTAGAAAACACTGATCCAGCCAGGGTTGTCTTGTTCAAGAGTTTTATAAACTTCTTTCAACCCATGTCCATATGCGTTGGATTTTAGAACAAAGCATGGCAAAGCTCCGTTGAGATGCTGCTTAAAAGTGCGTACGTTGTTGGTAATGGCTTTTTGACTTATTTCAATCCAGCTGAGCATTAGATTTTATTTCCTGCTGAAAAAATTATTGTAGGTATAATTAACTTTAAACTGTCTTTGATATATTTTTTAGTTTGTCAGATCTATTGTTTTTTTATACGTGCTTTAAAATCTCGTTTCTTGCATTTTAGGGTTCTGTCTGTTAGTATTTCATTCTGCTGTGATAGGCCAAGCACTTCCTTATTAGCAATATGTAGTAGTGTCTTACCTAAATTAACTTGTTATCAGCAAATAAAACATCCTTTTGAAAGGTTTAAATACTGTGAAAAGAACATATCAACCAAGTAATATCAAGCGCTTACGCACTCATGGTTTTCGAGAAAGAATGTCTACTCCTGGCGGACAAAATGTTATCAAACGTCGCAGAAGAAAAGGCAGAAAGCGCCTAGCACCAGGAATTTATAAGAAATAATCAAGATTTTACTCTAACTAAGGAGCTCTCTATTCTTAGAAGAGTATGTCAAAAAAGAACAAAAACGCCGCGGATAACGAAGTCAAAAGATTTTAAACGGGTTCTATCTGGGGAGAGTAAGGTTGTTTGTCGCGAGTTTGTTCTCTTTGGAACACAACAAAGGCTAGGTTCAAACAAGATGCGTGTAGGTATTATAACTTCAAAAAAAGTA
>PASJ01000024.1 GCA_002711925.1 Pseudobdellovibrionaceae bacterium
TCGTTGTTTGAGGCTAAAGTCAGGTGCAAAAATCTCAACCTTATCTGTTGATGGACACTTATTAATATATGCTACAAATCTTTCGTCACTTGGAATTAATCCAAATTGAAGCAGTAATAAGTTAATAATAGGCTTTTTTTGCAATGTTGTTTTTATAGTTCGATTAGATCTTAAACATAGATCGAAATAAAATTTTAATAATGGTTTTGAAAGTCTTTGACCTCTATAATCATTATCTATAATCAAGCCCCTAAAAAAAGAAATCTCATCATCAAAAACAAAGTGAAGATGGGCTACTGCCTTTTTCTTAATATAAAAAACAAGCTTGAAATAATAATTCTCTGGGCAATAACGGTGCCCTCCAGTCTTAAGTTTTAATAAAGATACGTCTAAACGAATTTTCTTTAGATAAATGACGCCTATTTCTACATTTTCTTTAAAAGAAAGACCTTGAAAATCGAGACTAAAAGAAGAGTCAGGCAAATTTTTAAAAGCTTTAGATAAAAAAGTAGACACACGAAAAGTCTCTGATTTTTCGTAAGCTAGATCAAGGTTTATATCAGGAAAACCATGGACTCCGTATGTAAAAGAAAAGAAGAGAGCAAAAAATTTTTTTTTAACACATAACTTATTTAATCTTTCCAGTATTTTTTCAATCATAGTCATCATGCAACTTATTATTTTTCTCTGATAGGTTAAAGTTATGATTATTAAAAAAAATTAACAGCAAAAAAATAAAGCTAATCGCAAGAAACCTCAAACACGAAGTATGCACAGGAGCTACTACATGTTGCACTGCCTAGACAAGAAGAAACGGCAAAGTTAAGCCAGACAGGCGGGTTAAAACAACAATAGCAGCCGTGTATACATGCAGGAAAACAAATAAAAGTAAACATGGAACAACAAGATCCAGTTAAACAAGAAAAAAATCCGGCCTCAAAAGTAGAAACTGGTGATCTCCTCCAGCGAATTTGGCGAGGTCGAGTCTCCTCAGATCTCTCCCTTTCAGACATTGCAAGTTCGAAAGATTGATTTATTTCAGCCATATGCTCATCTGAAATGTTTTGACGACAAATGGGGCAATTTGTTTGCTTGTAGCCTGGTTTAGATAAGCATTCAAGATGAAAAGAATGTTTCCCTTCGCAAAGGCTAATAGTTGAATCTTCAGTAAGCGCATCGAAACATATTGGACACTCATTATTGTTTTGCAGCAAGCTTTGATCCATTACTGAATCTGCATTATTCAAAACGCAAGCGATTTTAGTTGCAAAAAGGCGACTTACGTTGAAACAAGAAAATGCGACGACAAGAAAAACTAATTTTTTATTTATACTTAATATATTAACCATGAAACTTCAGCTATCATAATTAAATATTAATTTCTATCATTTTATTTAAAAATTGTCGAAAAATATCTAAATAAACCATATGGCAAATTAAAGAAGTTTGGCAATATCTTTCATTGTGTGAAAAGTTCTTGTGTTTAATTTTTAAAGCTTTTATTTTTGTTCTATAGAAATTCTACATCTACGACTTACAAAACATGCGTTTAAAACTAAGCCAAACATGTGAAAAGTTAATATCGTTTATCTGTTAAAAAAAGGATAAGGTTATAATATGATTTCAATAAAAAACACATTGCGGATTATCTCTTACTGGCCACCTTTCCTTGCTGCCGGAATAAGTGTTAAAGAGTACGACTTAGAGAAAGGATATATAGTTTCAAAGTTAAAACGGACACCTTTTAACGGGAATGCTTTTGGAACTCATTTTGGGGGGAGTCTCTATGCTATGTGCGATCCTTGGTATGTTTTTTTGGCAATTCATTCTTTGGGTAAAAAATATATTGTTTGGGATATCGAAGCACAGATTAAATACAAAAGAGCAACAAAAGATCCCGTTTATGCTCGTTTTGACTTGAGCAAAAAAGATGTAGAAAAAATTAAACTAGAAGCAAAAGGTAATAATAAAGTCTTTTCTGAATTTTCAACTGAAATCAGAAACGAAAGAGGAGACACTATTGCCGAAGTAAAAAAAACAATCTATGTACGCCGTAAGATCAAAAGTTTTTAAAATATTTCTAATGAAGTCTTTTTTGGATAAAAATTTATTTTCTTGTTTTTTTTTTGTTTTTTACAAGAACTAGAGTGTTTCATATAATTATTGAAAAAGTCTATTTTTTGTAATCGTTGTAGTTTACTATTTTTTTTTTTACTTTTTTCTTTAAACAGTTTATTCATTTGCTATAATCAAAAGTAATATTCTTATACATTATCTTTTCCGATTAAAAACATAATTAGAATACTTTAAATTTTTTCTTAGATGAGGATTCATTTGAAAAAAATTGTAAAAACTTTATTGATTTTTAATTTATTTGGATCGTTTTCTTGTCGAACAGCTAGTGAAAATAGTCCGCCAACGCCAAAAGGAAGTCCTAAAAAAAATTCAAAAAGTAACAACAAACTATCTGATGACTTTGTTTTTTTGATTGATAAACTTCTTCGATCACAAGAACATATCTCAAATCACAAGACCAAAGGAAAGGTTGGAGTAAAAAGAACTGATCTTTCTAATATAAAAATTCAGCTAGAAAAAACGAGAAAATATTCTTTTCATATTCAATCTTCTCAATTTAATTTTAATTATGATAGTTCAAGCTTTGTTCGTGACAATTTAGAAACTTTATTTAAAAATATTTCTATTAATAAGTATCCTCGCAATCTTGAACCATTTGAGATTCGCCCAGACAAAAATCACTTTGGACCTGACACAAGAAGAAACCATAATGGTGTTAATCATTTAATGCAGTATTTTTTAGGAAAAATGATTTTTAAATACTTTAAAGATAGATTCCGACAAAAATATGATACTTTTTTTACACCTGATGATGAAAAACTTATTGAAATATTTATGTTCTCTAAGATTTTAACGAGAGTTGATGAAAAAAATGGACTTGAAAGTTGTCTTTTTGTTGAAAATGATAAAAACTTAAATTTTCTTGCTGAGTTTCTGGATATTGAAAAACTAAAAGAATTTCATACCCTTGCTAGTGGCTCAAATTGTATGCCAACAGCTTCGGTGACAAGTGCTTTATTTGCCAACCTTCTGATAAAACACAGTAGCTATCTAAATAAGGATTTGACAGATAGTGAAAGAAAAAGAAGAACAAAATTTTTATCCCTTATCACATTAGCGATGATAACTTACCACCCTGGACAAACCAAAGAATGGAAAAGCTTAAGTATTTACAATTGGGTTACAGATCAAGGCCACTATATTGATCACTGTCGAATGGGAAAAGGTTGGACACAACTTTATAAGGATCCTTATTGGATGGGTCAATGGCGAGAGCATCTCGAGCTAGATGATCAAACATATGATATATTTTCACAATGTGTTTATGGGTTCGTTGATAATATTTATAAATTTGTGAATAGAGAAGACAATGATTTTTCAAAATCAAAGAAAAATATAGAACAAATTATGCAGCAATTTCCAAAGAATCAAATTTGTAATAATATAAGAAGCTATAAGAAAGGAAAAGTCGAAGATCAACAAAATTTTATGAAGTTACATAGCAAGATGTCATCAGTTTTAGAGGAAGTGTCTTCTTGTCTTAAAAGTCTTTAAATTATATTATTTTATGCTTAAACTTAAATTTTTTTCTAAGACTAAAATTAAGTTATTTGCAGGCATATTGTGAATATGGTCTTTGTGAAAGCCATATTTCACAGCCACAGCAAGTACATCTTTTAAATTTCTTATTCCCCACAAAGGATTTTTTCGACGAAGAGATTCATGAAACGCAAGGTTACTTTCAGCAGTTGGAATGTTATCTTGAATAAATGGTCCGTAAATTAAAAGTTTTGATTTTTCGAGGAGGTGCTTTCCGAGGTGACAGAACAAACCGACACAAGATTGCCACGAACTTATATGAAACATGTTACAGCAAAAAGCTCCCTCAAACAGCCCGATGTTCCATTTTTTGTCCAAGGTGGATAATTTTATTGGAGTAAGAAAATTTTTTCTTTGAGCTTCTTGATAAAAGGACTCGATACTAAAAAGGCTACCTTGATCAGTCTCAGATGATTGCCAGAACCACCCGGGCATTTGCGAAGTAAAAAAATCTGCGTGTTGTCCTGTTCCTCCTGCTATTTCGAGTATTTTACAGTTTTCACCAAAATGAATCTTAAGAATATTTAAAATAGCTAGCTTATTTCGTTCACAAGCTAAAGAATATTGTTTATGGGTTTTATCCATACTAGATTTTTTATCAAATTTACCGATTTTTATATTCAAGACTATTAACCTTAAAAGGACACCATTAGGATTAAGTATTCAAAAAGTAAAATCACTTTTTTGAGTTATCACCTCTACTGTTTGTATCATCACAAGTACCGTCAGTCCAGAAGCGAACGCCATTTGCAGCGGCCAAACAAGAGTTGCTATAGGTTTTATCATCACAACCGCACACAGGATCATACTGCATAGTGCAAAACATATTTGACTCAACAAGATCTGGATCTAGACAGTTGTTATTACTTCGACACTCTCCTTGCTGATATGACGTTACGCCACTAATGGTGGCAAAACAAGCATTGCTATAGGTTTGATCATCACAACCACAGACAGGGTCATACTGCTCGGTACAAATTCCATTGGGGTCGATTTGACTTGGATCGATACAATTATTAGTATTTGAGCAGGAACCATCTTCATAATGAAGAACACCACTATTATCAGCAAGACAAGAGTTACTATACGTCCTTCGATCACAGCCACAAACGGGTTTATACTCTTTAGTGCACGGACAATTCGTACAAATTTGATCAGAATCTATACAACAAAATATTCGTGTGCAAGAAACCTCGCCACTTGAATGACAATGACATTGATTACAACTATCATCTGCTGAGAAAGAGTCACCAGGAGAATAGTTGTGACCTTTGTATTTACAAGAACTAGAAAAATAAAAATCTACAACTCCTGAAAAACCGGGTTCAATATCAACTTTTTGTTCCAATTCTCTTTGACCAATTTTTGCTGTAACAAGATAAGTTCTTTCGGTCAGACCTTGAAAGTAATAAAGTCCTTGTAAATTAGTTTTCATGGTTAATTTTTTTTCTACTGTAACTGAAACCTCTGCATCTTCATAGGGTATTTCGTCTAAATACACATGACCACCAAAACCTCCTAGAACTGAAGAATCTTGGAAAAAATCACCAAGATTTCCATCGTTTTGAGATGAGTGGTCAGATAAATTTAAATTAACTAGAATAGATCTGTTTGCCTCAAGCCGAAGCTCTACAGATGATGAAACATTTTGAGCACCTTGCACAAAAACCTTATAGGGTTGCAAAGATTCTGTAACAGACAAACCATCAAAATAAAATAGACCTGTTTCCAATGAGATGAAGTATTGTTCATTACCAAGACCATCTCTTACAACTACAATAGCTCCTTCTACCTGTTCTCCACCATTTAACACAAAACCACCCAAGCCCCCTCGAGCATAAAAAATAACTTCAACCAAAACAACAAGGTCTTGAACATTTATTAAACAATCATCGTTAACATCAGCATATCTTTGCTTCGACAAATTAAACGTATTATCCAAAATATGACCAATAATTTCCACAATATCTAAAACATCTATATGACCGTCTTGATTTGAGTCTCCCTCAGAAATAGCCCAACCATCATCACAGCGAAACTCACAAGGACTATTGTTGCATGTCCCTTGAGAACACATTAAAGGGCTTGTGTGGTTGATATCATGACTTTTATAGCCACTATCTACGCTACCAGTGTTTTCATCTGAACACCAACAAAATTGAGAACCGAAATCACACTGAACAGAAGCATAGGTACCATCACCATTGCATTGATAGACGGTCTTACCAATTGGAGGTTGAAGTTCTGGAAGTGGACATAATTGAGCTAATGCGAAACTTGAAGAAAATCCTTGATAGAGAAGAAAAAATACCAATAAATAACGAAGTTTTTTCATAAGCTTCACCTTGTTCTTTTAGCATAACTTATTCTAACCGCTTTTTGTTATGATGAAAAGCCCAAGTTGCTAATTCTTAATTTGAAAATTGATAAATAGAATTGAAAAAGAAAAAAAATATTTAATTCACTAAAATTTATATCAAAAATTTATCAATAAAAATCTACACCATTTGTTTCTTAAAAAGGGTTTTCATTAAATTTTACCTTGCCTTTTCTAATCCTAGCCAGCATGTTTAAGCTCCAAAAGAAAAGAGGAGTTTTACAATGCTTTTAGGTGAGAGAAATATTTCATTAAGAGCGAAATGTTCTTACTATATTCTTTGTTTTCTTTCCCTTTTGTACGTTAGCTTTTTTCTCGAAGCTGCAACAAATAAAAACCCCAGAACTCAAAATCAAAGTGATTTGCAATCTGTAAATTTCAATAAGTTTGAAAGTTTCTATGAAACTCTAAGTTTAAATGACGATGGAAGTATATTCATAGATATGCCTAGCTTTTTAATGGACGTCGAAAATTATCTCAGCTTTTTTGCCGACAGTAAAATTAAAAAAAATGTTTTAATTAGCAGGAAAGTTGATCCTAAAAATCTTTGTCAATACTTTATCGGTAAAGTTAAACCGAAAAAAATACCAGAGATAACGTATGTGAACGAGACGGTTTATCTCAGCAGTTTTTTACCTGATCATTATTCCTATTTTTTCTTATCTTACATTAATAGATATAAACAAGTGAAAAAAATAAGTGGTGTAGATGGCTTCTACATAAAATCATTGAGTTGTAAAATAAGTGGACAAATAGCACCAACTAGCACAAACTTTCAAAGCTTATCCTTTATTAAAGACAATGTTTCACTGATTAAAAGGCCAAAATTTAAGCTGAATAATCAAAATAGAGTTTTCAGCGCTAGAAACAATTTTGAAACAATATGCCAACATTTTGGTTTTCAAACTTACGTTGAAAATAGTGTAGAAACAAAAAGAAAGTATTTTTCAAATGAAAAATTAATAAAAATAGATAATCAAAGGCATTTTTCCGGTTTTGAAGAGAAAAACTTTCCATACTACATCAAAAACATAAAATGCCAAAAGTAAGACCAGTCCTTTTGACTTGAAAAAGGTAAAGTACAAGATAACTTAAAGCTGGCGACAAAAGGGCTAAAGCAGTCGGGTGGCCCATAAAAAAAATAAGATGCTAATATTACTTGATTTTATTTCTTTTTCTCTGAAAAAAAAGTATTTCTATCCTTTAAAAGGAATTTCTTGTGGACAAGTTATCAGGGCTGTAATAGATTCACTTGCTGGCTGAGCTACTGTCAATTTCAATAGCACAACAGCATAAAAGTAAGTACTTTTTTCAACCAAGTTATAACAAGTTAGGAGAGATGGATTTATGCCTGGTGTTAGAAATAATGGCGATTCAATTGATAAAATGCTTAGGGTTTTCAAGAAACAAGTAGAAAAAGCTGGCGTAATAGGCGACTTAAAAAAACGCGCAGAGTACGAGAAGCCCTCGATACGCAAAAAGAAAAAATCAATTGCTGCACGAAAAAGGCATCTCAAGCAACTTAGAAAGCTTGGTCTTCACTAGATTCCTAGCTTCCGTTTTCTTCTTATAAAAAACTTAGTTTATTCAAAATTCCCTAGCTGTAGATTTCAATTCGAAATTGAGAATTTTTTCTCAATTATCGCCTTACCAATTTTGATTTAAAATATTTTTTAGACAAAAGCCCTTTCTTTTAGACACTTGTCTCACAAGAGAAAAAACCTTAGAGAACTAAAAAATTACAAAGCTTGAAAGGCATGGATGATGCCTAACTTCAGTTTTTTTTTCGGCGACAATATATAAAGAAAGTTAAAAATAGATTCTCAACAAGGGTTCATAAAATCAATCTAACGAGGGCTTCAAAAAAATTTTCCCTGAGATGATAAAGCATCTATTTTAAAGAATTTTGAAGATAAATTTGTCTTTAAATAATATAGAGAAGCCATATTTTGACCATACTCTTAAATTTTTTTATTTAATTAAATTTTAAAAAGTCATTTAAAAAAACATTGTTAAAAATATTTTTTTTTTAGTACCATTAAATAATGATTTAAATAAACAGTAAATTTACCCTCATGAAACACACAAAAATATATTTTTGTTTCTTTATCCTCACCTACATAAATACAGGTGCTAATATTGTACATTTCTTAAAAACCATGCAGGAGGAACTCTTATGCGAAAAGTTTTTTTGACTAAATTCTTACTTATTTTAAGTTTATACTCACTCACAGTGAATGGGTTTGTTCCTCCAAACCAAACGGATAAAGAAACCAACTCCTTCTTCCACAATCATAGCCACGAAACTAAACCCATAACTATCAGACTAGAAACAAAAGAAAGTAAAATTAATAACTTTCTTGAAGATGATTCCAAGCAAGGTTCGTTCCATATAAAAGTTGATTCTAAAACAGGCTTTCCACGTCTAATTTCCGGAAATTTAGGTGTTATAAGGAAAAATCAACTGACTCTAAAAGACTATCTGGATTTTTCTTTCTCTTTTATTGAAGAACATAAAAATTTATTTAATGTTTCTGTCGCAGACTTGGCTTTAGATAGGTCTTCATTATATATGGGACCAAAATTAAAGTTTATTAAATTTTTAGTAAAACGCGAGGGAATAAAAATCTATGATGCAGAAATTTGCTTTCGTTACAGAGAAAATAAACTTCTTCAAGTTGTCAATCACTCCTTTGGAGATCTTGACACAGTAAAGCTTGATGCAGAACAAGACACGTTTCTAATTGTAAAAAAAGAATTCCCTTCTGAGTCAAATATAACAAGGGGTCCTGACGTATACAGGGTTTCTGAAAATGAAAAAGGCTTCGCTTTAATTAAAACTCACAATTACAATATAGCATATGATAATAAAGACTTAAATGTTCAAATTAATGCCGAATCTGGAGAAGTGTATGAACTAAAAGATAACCACTACTATATCGAAGGTCAAGTTACAGCGGAAGGTTATACCCGTTGGTATCAAGATGATTTAGTACCATTAAACTTGGATTTTTTAGATTTAAATTTTGGATCACAAACAATAAGAACAGACCTGAACGGTACCTTCGAAGTTGATCTAAAAAACAAGGAAACTCTTCCTCTAATAAAGAAGGGCCTGACAGGTCAATATGTTAAAATTTATGACAAAGGTGGAAATCCAATTCAACAAAAATCTGTTTTAAGTACAAACAGTTTAGATTTAGATATACTAAAAGAAGATTTTTCTGACCCATGGCTTGATTCCAAAGTGGCACAAAATATGGCTTTTTATCATGTTAATAAAATGGTTCTTCACGCAAAAAAATATATCAACCCCAGTTGGTTTGAGTCTACTCTAATTGCTAACACTAACTTAAGAAATACATGCAATGCCCATTGGGACGGTCGGACAATCAATTTTTATTCGGGCGATTCAAAGTGCGCAAACACAGGGCTTATTGCTGATGTTATCTATCATGAGTGGGGACATGGACTTGATGCAAACACTGGGGGAATCCAAGACGGAGCTTTCTCTGAAGGACTCGGTGATATTATGTCTTTAATCATGACACGATCCCATCTTCTTGGAGTAGGATTTAGAATTGAAAATTTTCTTCCAGTAAGAGACTTAGAACCGGATAAAATCTACCCCAAAGATCGCGGAGAAGTTCACGCAGAAGGGCTTATTATTGGTAGCGCTTTTTGGAATTTATATAAAGCCTTAAAAGATAAGTACGATGCTGATACAGCTGTTGATCTTATATCAAAGTATACATTCCAAGGTATCTTTACGAGTCGTACGTACCTTGATATGTATGATGCTATGTTACTCATAGACGATGACGACGATAACCTTGACAATGGAAGTCCTAATTTTTGTACTTTAAATTCTATTTTTGCAAAGCATGGACTTGCCGAAGCTAGTCCGACATGTGAATTAGCTTCTTTAGATGACGTTGAGATTTATGATCCAGACCAGAATGGATCTATCGACCCAGGCGAAACAGTAAAACTCTATGTCAGCGCACACAACCCTAGAGCTGATGACTTATCAAACCTCAAAGGTAAGATGAAACTATTAGAACCTATTGAAGGTATAGAATTTGAAACAAGTGACATAAAATGGTCTAGAGTTCCATCAGAAAAATCTGCAAAAAGTACACCTGCAGTTCTTGTTGTCCATAAGGATGTAGCATGCGGGACCCAAATTCCAACTGAAATCAGGCTTTTTAACGACGACAATTCAGTGACCTTCCAAAAAAATCTTGAAGTTGGAAAAAACATTGGCGAAGAAGAAGTCTTGATTGCAGAGAACTTACCGGCGCCAATTCTTGATAAGGAAACCATTGACATTCCATTTCCAGTGACAAGCGCTCAATGGCAGGAGAATACTATCGTTGAAACGGCCCACCTTGAGTTCAACATAAGTCATAGCTACATTGGTGATATTCTTGTTAAACTTGTTAATCCAGAAGGGAAAAGCGTCGACATATATCGCGGGCAAGGCCGCAAAGAAAACGTCGAGTACAGCAAAGATATTAGTGATCGTTTGAAAGGTATGAAAGGGCTTGGAGAATGGACATTAAAAATTTACGATCGCGCAAAACGAGATGAGGGTCAACTGAATGAGGCTAAACTAAGATTAATGCCATCTCTTTTCGGGTGCCATCACCTAGCTGAAGAGGACTCAACCATAAGCGATCAATCAAACTAAACTTTTTAATAAAAAAGGGTCACTTCCTCCTTAAAGTTTGAAAAGTAAGAAGCCTAAAAAACCAAAATGACTCAAAAGCAAAACCAAAAGTTTTTTCCCTTATCAGTTGAAATCATTTTTCAAACCGCCAAATTGTGACTTTTAGCTAAAAAAAGATTAACTTTTGCCCTAAGTTAGAGTAGCTTAGACAAAATAGTCATTATTTCCTCTGAAACTCCTGTTTCTACCGTTGACGAAATGCAAAAGACGCACTAGATTACGCTAGTTACGAACCTACACTCGACCCAAGTGAGGCCTGCCCTTATAAAACAAATCTTCGTTATAAGCCTAAAACTCGGTTTATATAGTTAGATGGGTATAGTGTTAAGTTTTCGTCTAATTATTTAAGCGTAAATGTCGTCATTAATTTGTAGAGGTAAAAGTAAATGGCTCGATACCGAGGCCCAAGGCTAAAAAAAATGCGTGCAGTTGGCGTTGAACTCTCTGGACTGTCAAGAAAATCTATCGAAAGAAAACCCAACCCTCCTGGTATGCGCGAAGGTCAATTTAAGAAAAAAAAGAGTGACTACGGTGCTCAACTCTTAGAAAAGCAAAAACTCCGTTACAATTATGGGGTAAATGAGCGCTATATGAGAAAACTTGTCCACGAAGCATTCCGCTCAAAAGAGCATTCAGGTTACAAGCTTCTTGAACTTCTCGAAAGACGACTTGATAATGTTTTATTTAGAGCAGGGTTTGCACCGACTATTCCTGCTGCAAGACAGCTTGTATCACACAAGCATGTCCTCGTTGATGGGAAAAGAGTTAATATTCCTTCTTACAGAATAAAACCAGGACAAGAGGTAACTTTATCAGAGAAAGCTTTAAAGCTTGGTTTAGTTCAATCGACTCTTGAGCAACCTTCTGTTGTTCGCCCTCCTTGGATTTCATTTGAAGCAGAAAAGTCTTCTGCCAAGGTTATTACTTTACCAGATAGAGAAACAATAAACTTTCCACTAGAAATATCACTAGTTGTTGAGTTTTACGCTCGAAGTATTAAATAGTCTTTAATCTCTTACTCCCCTCCTCTCTTAAAGTCTGTTTTTTTCTGATACTCTAAAAAAGGAAAAAACAGAACTTTAATACCTTTACTCACATTAGGTAATAAAAATGGGAAAACTCCTTGAGCAATTAAAAGACACAAATACAAAACAAAAAGCACTCCTTTGCTCTCTAAAAAGTTCGTGCCAGTTTTGTTCCGGTCGAGGCTTTAGACTTTTGACAAGGGGAGCATATACCTGTGCTGAGGTTTGCTCGTGTGTACAAAGCTGCTCAGCTTGTTTTGGCAAAGCACAAATACTAGATGGGAAAATAGCAAGTCCATGTAAAACTCCATCTCCCGTGAAACTTTGTGGATTAATAAATAATGCACAAATACCTGCTAGGTACACAAATGCTTGCTTATCCGATTTCACCAATACCAACGGTAACGGCAAGGAAATACTTTTAAAGCTCAGAGCATGGCTGAATCATTTTAAGACAAAAGAGGACCAAGGTTTTATAATATCAGGTCCAGTTGGGGTGGGTAAGACTTTCATCCTTGCAGCCATCACAAAAGCTCTTATTGCACGTGGATTTAAAACTCAATTTATTGATTTTTTCCAGCTTATCAGTCAAATCAAAGCTTGTTATGCCAACAAACAATCAGAACAAACTCTTATAGCTCCTCTCATCGACGTGGACGTTTTAATCATTGATGAGCTGGGCAAAGGAAGAAACACAGAGTTTGAACTGACTATCCTTGACCAGTTGATTATGGGCCGTTACAACCAGAATAAAGCCATTGTTGCTTCAACAAACTGCAGTATTCAAGCTAAAAAAGAAACATTAACAAAAAACTTTTACGAAATACCACTCGATCAAAAAAGCGAAAGTCAGCAATCTTCAATGCTCGACTTTGGTACTCTTGAAGATAGGGTTGGATCAAGAATATACTCTCGTCTAATGGAGACAACAATATCTTTTGAGCTGACTGGCAACGATTACCGCAAGCAAAAAGGGTCATCTTGGACTGTACATTAGAAAAACTCAGCCAGGCTCAAATCACAGAACCTCTTGCTTTTTTAAATAAGCTTAACTGCAACTATGAAATTGACGAAAAAGAATTTTCTTGTTGTTTCGGTAGTGGTTTAAAACCAAGAAAAAAAATGAGCCAAGGAGTATCCTATTGTCCAATAAAGCAAAGGCTTTTTTATACCAAACAAATCCTAAATAAGTTCTATCAAACTTGGGGAATAACAACAAAAATCCCTGAACTCAAACCAGAACAGTTCAAAACGTACTGGCAATGGCTCGTCTGCTATAAACATCGGCTAACTTACAAAGGGTATGCTTTCAAACAAGAAAACCTAATAAATAAACCTTCAACACTGTGGACTGTTGCATTATTGGCTTCTTGGAGATTTGGTTTTCCTGTCCATATTCATACTTCAGGAAAACATCAATTAAATGATATTTTCTTATTTCATGAAAAACTAGTCAAAGACAAAAAAACAAATCCTATCGTCCTCTGGGAACAGCCTACTGGTTTGTGGAACCTTAAAAGTAAAGAAGAATTTTCTTTTATCATTAGCTGGTGTGAAAAATCTTTGTGGCCTTTATGGGTTTGCTTATCAGAAAATAGCGAAAGCACTCATTTAGCACAAAAATCAAAAACGATGAAAGATCTGCACAAGAGAATAAAAATGCGGAAAGAAAAAAATCCTTTATTTTGGCTATCAGAGGATTCGCGGTCAAAACTAGAGAGTTTATGTAAAAAAATCTAACTTAGATTCAGTAAGTTTCTGCTATTTCAACACACACATGGAGATTGCGTCCAGAAAAAGGGTGATTCAAATCCACCTCAAGATATTCTTCAAAAACAGCTACAACAACCCCTTGTTGCTCCAAACCTTTATTTCTAACAACGATAATATCATGAATTTTCACATCAAAAGAAAAGTCAGATTTTGGAAACATTTTAACATTTATTGGATCATAGGCTCCAAAGGCTTTCTCATAAGAAACCAAAACCTGCTTTGTCTCACCCACCTCCATACCAACTAAAGACCTTAGAACATCTTCCATCATAGGACTTTTATTGACTGAGCCCGCTTGGAGTGTCAGCATTTCTTTTTTTGAATCAGGACTGACAAGAGAACCATCATCAAAAAAACTTTGAACATAAAAACTTACGAACATACCCTTATGGACAGATGTCATAAAAATCCTTTTTCGTGTTCGTGTTTAATACCTATAGTGGTCTGGCTTGAACGGCCCTTCTTTTGGAACATTCAAATATGATGATTGTTTTTCAGTTAAAGTTGTTAACTTGACTCCAAGCTGTTCAAGATGCAAAGAAGCTACTTTTTCATCCAACTTTTTAGGTAAGGTGTATAACTCCAAAGAGTATTCTTTAGAGTTTGTCCAAAGCTCTATTTGGGCTAAAACTTGATTAGTAAATGAACTTGACATGACAAAGCTAGGGTGTCCAGTTGCACAACCTAAATTAACAAGACGGCCTCTGGCAAGAACAATAACAGCTCTTCCATTGGGAAGAACAAAACGATCCACTTGTGGTTTAATATTAACCTCTTCGATTTCTGGATTTTTTTCAAGCCAATCAACACAAATCTCAGAATCAAAGTGACCAATATTACATAAGATCGCTTCGTCTTTCATTTTAACAAAATGATGCTCTGTTATAATATCGCAACACCCAGTTGCTGTAACAAAAATATCACCAATAGACGCTGCTTCATCCATAGTGATAACCTCAAAACCTTCCATGGAAGCTTGTAGGGCACAGATTGGGTCAACTTCTGTAACAACAACACGAGAACCATAAGCTCGCATAGAAGCTGCACAGCCTTTACCCACATCCCCAAACCCAGCAACAACAACGACTTTACCGGCAAGCATAACATCAGTAGCTCTTTTAATACCGTCTGCTAAAGACTCACGACAACCATACAAATTATCAAACTTAGCTTTTGTCACAGAGTCATTTACATTTATAGCAGGGACTTTCAAAGTACCATCTTTAACCATTTTGGCTAACCTTAAAACACCTGTTGTTGTTTCTTCAGATAAGCCTTTTATACTCTTTAAAAAACTTGGATGTTTCTCGTGAACGTAAGTGGTTAAATCACCACCATCGTCTAAAATAAGATTCAAGGGACCTTCATCAAAAACCAATGTTTGTTCAATACACCATTCGTACTCTTGTTCACTCATGCCTTTCCAAGCAAAAACTGGTATACCCTCTGCTGCAATAGCTGCTGCTGCATGATCCTGAGTAGAATATATATTACAACTAGACCAACGAACTTGAGCTCCCAACTTGACCAAAGTTTCAATGAGTACAGCAGTTTGAATTGTCATGTGAAGACATCCTGCAATTCTTGCGCCTTTTAACGGCTGACTCGAAGCAAATTCTTGTCGCAAGGCCATCAAACCGGGCATTTCTTTTTCAGCTAACTGTATTTCTTTTCGCCCCCATGCGACCGTTTTCTCGTCCATCGACTTAACTTTATAATTTAACTCTTGCACAGACAGATAGCCTCCATATATATTTACAAGTTAATATTCGGTTGTTAACAAAATAGAATAAAACCCTTATACTTAAGATCTTAAGATTATATGTAAGAAAGATAAAATGATCCAACTTAAAAGAACTAAAGACAAAAATACAAGTAAGATAGCTCATAAAAACTCGTACGCTCCTTACTGTGGAGACATTAGTTGTGGATAATTCTAGAAACTTTGTAAAAGAAAAAGCAACAGACAGCAAGAAAACATACGGCCTCGCTTTCTTTGAAACATTTGTTGAAGCCTCAAAATCTAGACAAGAGCTTAAAAAACTGTGTGAGAAATTTACTCAGGTTAATATCGTTATAAAAGAAGAAGGCGATATGGATAAGAATGAAATCTTACCCATAGATGAAAAAATAAAAGTCTATGCAGGTGAGGCATGGACACTTATACACAAAAGAAGAGAAGAAGACGGTTGGTATAAATAGAAAACCTAGTCGTTAAACTCATTGGAACTTTTCTTTTTTTTATCTTCATCGGATAAGCTCTTAATTACAAACTGCTGGTACCTTGAAGCAGAGTTCCAGATCATATAGCTTGTAACACCTTCCTCGGCTAGAGCTTTGATTTGTTCCTGAAGTTCTTTCGCTTTATACTTTTTATGGTTTTTAAACCAAGTAGCACTGAAGCCTTGGACCCAAGGACGAACTTTGGCACCAGTGTCTAACATCATATTGCGTTGATTTATCTCACGAATAGCATGTTTTATTGTTTCATAAGGAAAATTATCTGGTACCTTTAAACCACGAAAGCCTCGAGGGTAATGGCTTGGATAAATCATTGGTGAAATATAATCGACAAGAGGACTTATCTTATCCCAGTCTTGACCAATACTCATTTCGCCTTTAAAAGAAGCCACAAGACCGAAAACATCAGCACTTATCAAAACGTTTGTGTCGGATAAATGTGAACGAGCTTTTTTAAGGAAATTTCTGATAAGATCTGATTTAGTAACACGAGACTTATTAGGGTAAAATAAGTCAGCTGATGAGTCAGGAAAACGGATATAATCATATTGAATTTCGTCAATCCCTGAAACGGCAAGTTCTTTTGAAAAATCAAGAAGATACTCCCAGTACTTTTGACAATAAGGATCAACCCAAGCCATCTTGTCTTTTGCAAAATAATTTTTTCTTTCTTTTCCGCGCAAAGTGGCGCAGTCTAAATTTTGCCTCGCGTATAAATTATCTTTAAAAACAAGGACTCGTGCTATAAGGTAAAAACCTTTTTCCTTGAGCTTTCTGGTAAAATCTTTCAAATTATCCAGCGGAGCATTTTTGATGCTTTTTGGGCTAAACTTTGCTGCAGCTTTACTATTGTATAAGACTTCTCCATACTCGTTTTTAAAATCTAAAACTAGCCCATTAAAATCATTATCTAATGCAAGTTGAACGATTTTTTGTAACCTTGGACCGTAGGATTTGTATAGGTTAACATATAAAGCTCGAAGGTCAGAATCTACATTTAAGGATACATCATTGTTTTCTCCGAAGTCTTTTCTAGCATATAAAGGAAGATGCGCTATCGTTATAATAGTACAGAAGAGCTTCAGGAATTTTGTAACATTATGACTTCGCATAAAACAACCTATAGTCTGAAAGATACTTGTTTTGTCGGTCACTAGATCTTTTTCTTTATCTTTTTTCTAAAAAGCTTTAAGTTAAATGGTTTTATCTGAAGAAAACTAGAGAAAAAACTAAGTAACAGCACAAAAAATTTTTTGGTAAAAAAGGCCATTTTACATTGAAAAAGAAAGAAAAATTCCCTAAAATCCAGAGTCTTAAGCAAAAAAAAAGTCTGATCAAAAAATCATGCTTGAGATGGCAAAAACAAACCCCGAGCCAAAATGCGAGCTTTACTATAGGACGCCTTATCAACTTTTGATTTCAGTGGTTATGTCTGCTCAAGCAACCGATAAAAGCGTCAATAAATGCATGAAACCACTTTACGAACAAGACCTTACACCAGATCAAGTTTTAAAAATGGAAGAAGCCGGTATTTTCGAAAAAATTAAATCTATCGGCCTTGCCAAAACCAAGTCAAAAAATATTTACGCACTAACGAAAATTCTCATCAAAGAACACAATTATCGAATTCCATCGGACAGGCAAGAGTTACAAAAACTACCGGGTGTAGGTAGAAAAACAGCCAACGTCGTACTTGCTGAAATATATAATCAACCAACTCTTGCCGTAGATACTCATGTCTACCGTGTTTCGAGACGACTTGGCTTACACAGAGAGGATAAGCCTGAAAAGGTTGAAGACATACTGACACAAATTATTGACGAAAAGTTCCTTCCCGCTGCCCACCATTGGTTTATCCTTCATGGAAGATACACCTGCAAAGCCATAAAACCAAATTGTCAAGAATGTATCATAAAAGATCTGTGCCCAAGTCTCGAGTTGTTTATGACTTGAGTAAAAAACACTCACCTAGAAAAAATTTAAATATTTGTCTGTGTTTAAAAGTAAATATTTGAGTTTTCACTTGTAAAGTGTAGTATAGCCGTTCATATTTACCAATTCTTTGTAAGAAATAAAAAATTTCTATTAAAACAGGAAAGCAATGGAAGATACAACCATAGAAAGATTTATAAAACAAATCAAACAAGATCCTCATTTTCAGAAATTATATAAAAAAACTGAAACCGAATATAAAAACTCAAAAAAAAATGATGAACTTTATTTTTGGATTCTTTTCTTTTCTAATATACAAGAAGAAAAAAAACCATTTACAAAATCTCAAATGATTAAAAGTCTTATATATAGAATATCCCTTTTTTATAACCGTATTTGGCACACAGTTAAAATCAGACATTCTTCGAAATGGTGGAATCAAATCACAAAAAGAATTTTTTTGGGAGCTTTGCCGTTAAAAAATCACCGAAAGAAAATGTGTCAAGACAATATAAAAGTTGTTCTTTCCATGGTCGAAGATTTTGAAAGAAGAAAAAACTTTATTGCTACCCCTGTTAATAAAGTGATGTGGGAAGAACTTGGTATTGAAAACTATCAAATATCAGTTCCGGATTTTAATCCTCTTAAACTTGATGCTATTTATGATGGAGTTTCTATTGTAAATCGATCTATAAGCGAAAAGAAAAATATATATATACACTGCAAAGCAGGAAAAAGTAGAAGTGCTGCTATTGTACTTTCTTACTTATCAACTTATGGTAAATTTGACTTTTATCAAGCTTTACATATCATAAAAGAAAGAAGAAGTATAATTCAGCTTAAAGGAAAAATGAAAAATCTCCTACTCTTCTATCACATCTATGGACTTGTTCATAATGACCAAGAACAGCATTTAAATTTCTTACTACAATATTGCAAGCTCCATTAAACAAAAGCTTCAAGCAGAAAGTCTTTTACAAAAAGTAATTACTAAACTATAAAAAACCTTACCTTTTAAAGTAAAAAAAATTTGACTTAACTACAAGTCTTCAAAATCAGAGATAACAGAAGATCGAGTCTCACTTGTAATGTCAACAAGATTTTGCCAAGCTTCAAAATTTTCAGAAATCTTACCGAGACAAACTTGAGGAGAACTCTCACCGGAAAGTTCCATTGAAGCCCATATTCCTACACTCAAAAGACTCGCAACCAACCCCCATTTAAGTCCTTGTGCTACACTAACTTTTGATGAAATTCCTTGTTGTTTAAAACTATTACCTGCTTTCTGAGTTTTAAAAACATCTTTGTCTGTGTCAACTCCGCTTTTGGTTCCCTCAGGTTTCACTGGATATTTTATCTTCTGACGTAAGTCGTTCACTTGTTCATTTGCATTTGTCACTTGTTTCTCTGCATCTATCCCAGCTTTCTTTACTTTTACGAATTCTAAAAACGACTGTTTATCTACATATTTTTCACCTATCAATATGTCAATTTTTGTATTATCTTTATTTTCGGATAATGTCTGAATAATTTTGTTATAACTCTTTTCTTCCTTTGTAGTGACTCCGCTACCAGATTCTAAAGATATTTCTCTATATTTATCAGAATCGTAAAATTTATAAGTTTTTTTTCTACTGGTCGTGTTAGTCTCTTCGACGATGATCCATTGTTCGTCTAGAGGTTTTTTACTCGAAAAAACTTTATTAAATTGCTTAGGTGCTTTCTCTAGTTTTTCCTTAAGTTCCTGACTTACTTCACTAAGTATCTTTTTCGCATTAGTAACTTTAGACTTCGCTTCTTCTAATGCACCCTCCGCTCTTTGTATATTAATACTTTCTATCTTCGAGACAGTATTTTTAAAAGCAGTTTCATTATTAACAGATTGTGACGGATTTTCTCCTCCAACACTTCTCCTCTTACTTTCATTTAATGGGATAAAAGGAAGCAATGCCAACGCACTAAAAATAGGCAACTGCAATATTTCCTTGGTTGTTGGCTTATCAGAATCTTCTGCCAAGCCAAAACCTTTTTCATCTTCCAACTGATCTAAAGACAAGTCTTCTAAGTTTTCTTCTCTAGTCCCTAAACCTTGAAGACTTAAACTTTCTTTTACCTGAGCTTGAATTTCTGGTGAGCTTAAAACTTCTATTATCTTACTTGGACCATAAACAGCCTGATTGTGTAAAAGTGTTGCAAAGTCCATATTAACTTTGTAGTTTCTATCACCTTCGGGTACGCTTTTAAAAACTTCAGCGCAAGAGCTAAAAGTTTTATGAATATCTTCTCCTATTTGAACCATGGCTTTTTCATTTTCTCTCAATGTAAGTAGACTACTCATATCTATACCTTGTGAGCTTTCTTTTTGGGTGGCTTGGGCAGTGGTCTTTGCACCACATGGACGAGAGGGTTCTAGAGCTATCTCCTCATCAAAACAAGGAGTAATCTCTACTTGGTAATCACCTTTTTCGAGGGAAAAAACCTCTTCAACAGTTGATAACATCTTGTTATTTTCATAAACACATACATCTGATTTTTTGACACAAAGCTTGTAATAATCAGGGACAAGCGATGTGTCGTTTAAATAAACGACAACTTGAAGAGAAGAAAATGTCTTGTTGTCATTTTTTGTAACGTAGTCTATTGAACCTATTTCTAATCTTACAGAAAGATTCGAAGCATCTTCTTTGACAAGAGAAATTAATTTAAATTCACTTTGAATTTTTTCATCATTTAAAACAGATGTCTTAGAATCAGTTGTATCAAAATTCGTTTTTTTTGTTTTACAAGACAATGTAAAAAAAGATAAACAGAACATTAATATAAAAATATTATTTACTCTTGAAAATCTTATCATGATATTGTGTTTCCTTATTTACAATAAAATTTTTATAGATCATACAGTTATATCGGATAAGAAAAAAAAATATGAAAATATCATTTTTAATATTTTTTTAGATTAATAATATAAATAAAATAATTTATAAATTTTTATTTTCAACCTAATTTTATCTTTCATCACAAGCATTAAGACACGAAACGCCAATATTATTTTGTATTTAATTCTTTAAAAAAGATAAAAGCCATCGAGATCCTTTGATATTTTTCAATATTTTTAAATATCAAATAAAAATAATGCTTCAGTAAAATATAATTATTTTTTCATTATTGACTTATGTTTATCTTTATTTTCTTTAAGTGAAAGTATTTTACTCACATAAAGTCATTTTCAAATTCAACTATTTATAAATAAAATAAAAGTGGGTCCAAATATTTTTTTTTAATAATTTCATACGGTAGATTATTCATGACAGGAAAAGTAAAAGAGAATACTGAATGTTTTGATTTGAAGGAAGGGTTGGTCCTCTTGAGAAAAAAAATAATAGCTATTTTTTTCATCTTCTTTTTAAATAGTTCAAAGTCATTTGCTATATATCAGGTTGCTATAAGACACGCTGTTTTTGAAAAAAAGTATGGCCTACTTGAAAACGCTTTGTTGAAAGCTTCCCACTATAACGAACTAACATTTAAAAACGTTGAAGGTGTATTTGTTATCGTAAAAATACAAAACATAGAAGAACAAAGAAAAGCCCTTTTAACTTTGTACAAAAAGTTCAAAGATGAGATATCTCCTTTAAGTAAAAATGAAGAAGGAAAAACAATTTTTCAAGTTTATTTAACAATACTTGAAAAATATCCTTCAAAAGAAAATCATTTGAAGATGTTGAACTTTCTTGAAATTTCCTTAACTCACACTTCCTTTCGTAATGAAGAGATCATGAATAATCTCTATGAGATGGCATGTAGAAAAGGGTCATCTCCTATCCACAGAAGATATAAAAAATTATTCTACCAACTTGTCCCAGATTTTAAAACCTATCCAAATAAAATCGAAAGTCACAATCTACCGGTAAATCCAGAGAGAAATGTTACCTCAAAGGAAAAAGAAAAAGGTAAGAGATCAGCAAAGATTCATCATGTTCTTCAAGCTTGGTGAATAGGTACACTTAGATTTAATAAGTGCTATGACTGGGTTTTTATAGTTTTCTACTGCAAACCTAAAAACATAAACTTATTAAATTGAATATAAAAAA
>PASJ01000025.1 GCA_002711925.1 Pseudobdellovibrionaceae bacterium
TTGAAGTAAAAGAAATTATTTGCCAAAGATTTCCTGCTGCAGTTTTATAAAAAATTATAGCAGTAGATCTCCAACTTTTTCAAACTTCTCCCTGTGTGAATGCCTTTAATTTTTTTATACCTTGTTTTTCAGCTAAGAAGAGCTAAGCGAGGGTTATTCTAAAATAGACTGATAAAACATGAAGCTCAGGAGAAAGATCAGTTTTTTTGGGGAGACTTCATCTTCTTTTCTTGTAGGGTTTCAAAAGAGAGTCTTTTTCCTAATAGTTAACTCTCTTAAAAAAAATAAAGACTGTCATTTAACTATAAAAGAGGAGAAATTCACAAAATTTATCGCCTAAAAGGCTTGCTTTATTCGTAGAGCATGAATAAATACTAAAAGATAAAATAGATTGCTATATTCTCAATGGTAGTCTAAAAATAATTTTATTTACTGTTCTTTTTTTTCAAGGGAGTGAGTTTACTTTAATTTTAAATTAAATCATTTCTTGTTTTGTTTGAAAGGATTTATTAACATAGTCTACGATTTTATTTTAATTGAAACTTGCTAACGCGAGTTTCTGTTGACAAAAAATATTAAGTAATGGTTTTTACTCTATGCACAAAATTGTTCATATGACTTCTGCACATTCAAGATATGATACCAGAATTTTTTATAAAATGTGCAGTTCTTTAGCCTCTAAATCTTATGATACCTCATTAATCGTTGCTGACACCCTTAAGAATGAAAAAAAAAATAATGTTTCTATTATTAGCACTGGACACAAAGAAAACAGCCGCTTAAAAAGAATGCTTTATGACACTCAAAGAGTCTACAAAAAAGCCCTAGACTTAGACGGTCACTTATACCATATCCATGATCCTGAACTTATTCCAGCAGGTCTAAAACTAAAAAAAAATGGTAAAAAAGTTATTTTTGACGCACATGAAGATCTACCTCAACAAATATTAAGTAAACCATACCTCTCTCCACTTTTTAGAAAAGCTGTATCAAAGTTTTTTGAATATTTTGAACACATAAATTTAAAAAAATTTGATGCTATTATTGCTGCAACACCTTTTATCTCAAATAAAATAAAACAAACTAATCCAAATACTGAAAACATTAATAATTATCCTCTTCTCTCAGAATTTAAAGATCTAAAAAATATAGACTGGTCTCACAAAAAACAAGAAATAGCTTATGTTGGAGGCATTTCAAAAATAAGAGGTATATCAGAAATAATTAAAAGCCTTAACTTTTCAAAAGATATTAGACTTAATTTAGCAGGGAGCTTTTCTGAGCAAAAACTTAAAGAAGAGTTAAAAAAAGAACTTGGCTGGCAAAAGGTAAATGAACTTGGTTGGCTTGACAGACAAAATGTAATTGCCACCCTAAAAAAATCTCAACTAGGTTTAGTCACCCTTTATCCTACTATTAACTATATTGATTCGCTACCTGTAAAAATGTTTGAGTATATGTCAGCTGGGCTACCTGTGATAGCTTCGCATTTTCCTTTGTGGAAAAGCATTATCACTCATACTGAATGCGGACTTTGTGTAGATCCTTTGGACCCACAAGCTATTTGGAGCGCCATATTAGAAATTACATCAAACCCCGAAAAAGCAAAAAAAATGGGAGAAAATGGAAGAAATGCCGTTGAAAAGAAATACAATTGGCAGATTGAAGAGCAAAAGCTTCTTAAGCTTTATGAAAAAGTTTTAAATTAAAATAAAAAAATAAACTTAATAAAGATTTATTTATGGATTTTATTGATCTAAAATCACAATACAAACACCTTCAGCAAAAAATTGACACTGCCATCCATAAAGTTCTTGAGCATGGCAAGTATATAATGGGCCCTGAAGTTTTTGAATTTGAACAAAAACTAGCAGAATTTGTGGGTGTCAAACATGCTATTTCTTGCGCCAACGGAACAGATGCCTTACAGCTTTGTCTTATGGCTATAAACTGCTCAGAAGGTGATGCTGTTTTTTGTCCCACCTTTACATTTTTTGCTACAGCAGAAAGTATAGCTTATAGCAAAGCTACGCCTGTTTTCGTAGACTCAGAAAAAAGAAGCTTTAATATTTGTCCTTTAGATCTTGAAAAAAGAATTCAAGAAACCATTGAAAAAAAAAAACTAAAGCCAAAGGCAATTATTGCAGTAGACCTTTTTGGTCAAGCTGCAAATTATCCAGCGCTTGAAGCTATTGCCAAGAAATATAATTTAACTCTTATAGAAGATGCAGCCCAAGGTTTGGGTGGTAAAATAATTGAAAAGCGAGCGGGAAGTTTTGGGGATCTAGCGACTACAAGTTTTTTTCCTGCAAAACCTCTTGGGTGCTACGGTGATGGTGGAGCTGTTTTTACAAATGATGATACATTGGCAGATCTTATTAGATCATATCGAGTCCATGGTAAGGGAAAAGATAAATATGACAATATAAGAATCGGTATTAATAGCCGTCTTGATACCATCCAAGCGGCTATACTTATAGAAAAATTAGCTGAGTTTCAAGTAGAACTTGAAAAAAGAAATCAAGTAGCATTAAACTATCACAAAATGCTGGAAGGGCAATTTATAAGACCTTACGTAGAAGAGGGGCATTATAGTTCTTGGGCACAATATACAATTCTTTGTGAGAATAGACTTAAAGCTCAAAAACACTTTGAAGACAAAAAAATACCCACTGCTATTTACTATAGTAAGTGCATGCATGAACAAACGGCCTTTAAATATTTAGAATACAAAAAAGGCGATTTTCCAGTTGCTGAAGAACTATCAAAGAGAGTTTTAAGTCTTCCTATGTCACCTTATATGCTGTAATGTATTCATTTTCTCTGTAGTTTTAAAAAGACTTATCAAGAATTAAACAAAGGTAGAAAAATCTCGCATGCAGATAAATAAAAATAAGTTATACTTATATCTTTCTCTAATTTTATTTAGAGGATTACTCGAATTATCTTATACTCTTTTTGTTGTTAAAGAATATCAATATGCTGGCTTCTTTCTAAATTTTTCTATAGAGCAATATATACTTTCTTGGTTTCTTTATTTTATATCTTTTGTCTTTGCAAAAGCTAGTATCAAAAAAGTTAGTGATTTTTTTCTTATCATGAATATATGCGCAATAATAGCACCTATTACTATATTATATGGCTATAATTTTGATTACCCATTCTTGCCTGTGTTATCAACAATTTTATTTTTTTTAATAATTTATCTTATACTTAAAATTAAAATACCCATAAAATCTCAATTTTATCAAATCAAGCAGGGCAAAAAAATTGTAGTTTTTTTATCTAGTTTTTTTGTTATCCTTCTCATTAGTAGAGCTGCTATTTCTAATGTTCAGATAAATTTTGACTTTAAAAAAGTCTATGATTTAAGAGCTATTAATCGAAAAATTCTTTCTTCTGGAGTTTTTGCATATCTTACAACTTGGACATATAAAATTTTTAATCCTATTTTGATAATATTATCTTTACTTCGTAAAAAATACTTTTTAAGTTCTTTATTCATTATTATACAAATTTATTTTTTTGCGATTACGACTCACAAGACAGTTTTAGTCTTTCCATTAATCCCATTTTTTTTGTACTTTTTTCTTTCAAAGACAAAAAAAGTATACTCATTAATTATGTTATCAAATGTTGCTTTTTGCTGTACTTTATTTAGTTATTTTGTTTTAGATGATGTCTGGTTGTCTTCTCTTTTTTCAAGACGAGCATTTTTTGTTCCTGCTCAATTAACTTTTGCATATTTTGATTTTTTTTCTAAACATCCAAAGGTCTATTGGTCAAATTCAGTATTGAAATATTTTTTAGAATACTCATATAATATTTCATTAACTTGTTTTATCTGAAAATATTTTTATAACTCAGAATGAACAGAAGCAAATAAAGGATCTGTAGCAAGTAGTTATGCACGCACTGGTATATTTGAAGTTCTTTTATACTCCCTAATCACTGAGTATCTTCTACGCATAATCAATGCTTAAGGGTTTGATTTTAGAAGGGAGACAACCAAAATCTTGAAGGAAAAGTTCACTGATGCAAAATAAAAACTTAAATTCTAGTCCTCTTTTTCGAAGTCAAGGGTTTGGCGCATTGATTACACTATTCAGTTTGAATGGACTCTTTATCAGCACTGATTTAATTCAAATATTTACACCTATTAGGTACTCCTTGTTGTTGGTAATAGCTATTAACCTACTATATTTTTTGATAAATTTAATTAAGTCAAATAAAATTAGAATGAACGAATATTTTGTATTTTTTTTCCACACAGTAATTGTAATATATGGCTTATCACTAAGTAGCATAAGTGGCGGATTGTTTTTAAATGGACTGCGTGAATATCTTTTTCTTATTCTCTCTTTGATACTAACCCTATTTGCCTTCCAGGAAAATAATAATGCAAATGCAGACATCATACTACCCTCCCAGACACACAAGATCCTAAAAAAGTCTGATATAAAATCTTTATTTAAAATAAATTTTAATCTGTTGTTACCACTTCTTTTCTTTATCTCCCCTTTTATTTTGATAGCGACCGACACTTTAGTTTTAACCCCACTCCCACGTATTGCCTATGACACTATAAGTTATAAGCAATCCACTACAGCTTTCTTTGCAATTGGATCAATAGTTTTCACTTTTTTAGGTTTATCATCTCGCACCAGTATCTTTCAGCTAAGTTTTATAATTCTGTCTTTTGGAATGTTAGCTATATCTATGCTTGGTGGCGCTAGAGGGGAGCTTCTTGTTGGTGTTATAGTTGTACTTAGTATGCTAATAAGGAAAATCTCTTTAAAAAATTTCTTTACTCTAATCGTAATTTTGCTTTCCTTTGCGCTTCGGCTGCTACCTAATATTTCTGAAATTCTTAATAAGTTAACAGTTTTTAAGAGGTTTTCTGTTCTTAGCCAAGGCAATTTTGGGCAAAGAGATATTTTAATTCAACAATCAATCAACTTGCTAGTAGATCGAACAGAGTGTTTACCGCTAGGCTGCGGTTTTAATTTTTTTCAAATCTACTACGGTTATGATTTCGGAATGTATCCACACAATTTATTCGCCGAAATACTTATTACATATGGTGTGTTCTTGGGAGGAGCGCTAATTTTGTTGATTATTTTTGGTAGTATCTATGGCTTTTTTTCTCAACACCATAGAACCTTTTTATATTGGATTTTTTTATTTTTTTTAGGTGTGTCGTTGAAAAGCGGAAGCTTGCTTGGTTACTACACAATTACAATTTTAATTTATTTTGCTTACTTAGGACTTATTGCAATTAAAAAAATTGCAGCAAGATTGTATTGAAGTATATTAAAATGATTAAACATACTTTAAATGCTCAAAAAACTCTCTGATAACAGCCAGCAAATACTGTGAAAGCACAGTGCTTTAGCTAACAAAAAGATTGTTATAACTGTGCTTGATGTACTAAATTTCGTTGCATCTAATCAATTATAAAACAACAACCTTATCGCATTTTATCCATCAAGTGATCTTCTGCAAAAAAAATTGATAAATAGCAAAGCTATGCCCCTTATAAAAATAAAAATTATCCTCATTATTTAACTTTTTATTCTTCGCTATTCGTTTATTTTCAAAAATTCTATCAAAATATGAAACTATCTTTTGACAAGTTACAGGATTATCGTCTATCAAGTGAAAAATTAGTAACAAGCCCAGGAGAAGCAATAGTTTATCTTTATTTTTTAATTAAGAGCTTACATCTAGTTTAATAGAGACATTTTGTGCATAAATAAATATTAAAAATCTACGCAAGACTTGCATAAATATACAAAATAGTTACTTTAACCATTCTTTGTTTATAAAAGAATAACGCTAAAACTTTTTATCTTTACTACTTATTCCGTTATTAACAATCACTTTAAGTTCTGATTTACTAACACCATTACTCTCACATGGATTTATAATAGCTATTTTTATTATTTATCTAAGCTATTCATCCAACATTCAAAAAAAATAACAAACTGTCAAAATTTTAAAACAACTATTTTGCTAAATTTTTTATTCCTGAAATAATAAGGTAGAAATATATAGAATAAGAAAAAAAGACATGACTTATAAAATATTTTAAAAAAGTCCAAATATCTTTATCATAGCAAAAATAAAAGGTTAGCAAAAGCGTTAGTAAGTTAAGTATTTGCCAAATAGTGAGAATTTTTACATTTTCGCTAAACCCTAAAACAATAGAAAAAGGACTTACAACAAACTGAATAGCAACTGACAAAACTAAATAAGAGGCAATGCTTCCTGCTTTTCTCCAAGTTTCACCAAATATAAAAACAAAAATTTCAGTACCAAAAAAATAAACACATATAGTAAAAGGAATAATTAAGACACATAAAATAAAAAAAAGCAAAAAAGTAATTTTATATATTTTATAGATAGAATCATATCTGACAACAGATATTTTTTGCATTAGAACACGAGACAGGGCGCGGTGAAGAAAGCTACTTGGAACTGATAAAACTCTCCACGCTAGACCAAAATATCCGACAATTACTGTATCAAAATATTTACCTAAAATAAAAATTGGTAAATGTAAACTAATGGCATTAGCTAAAGAACCAAAAATAGAATATTTAGCAAGATTAGAGTACATTTTTGCATTAAAAGTAATCTTACTAAAATTTAAATCTTTAAGATAAGAAAGGTACTTCTTATAATTTTTTTTAATAAGAACTAACAAAGACAAAAAATCACCAAAAATTTGTCCAATGATCAAACCACCTTTTGATAGTATGGTTTTTAGACCAAGTTGACTAAAGTTTATTCCTATACTTCTTATAATTTTAACTTTAGCTATTTGGGAAAAATCTTTTTTTCTAGAGTTCCAATTGTTTAATGATTCGGAGCATCCATAAACAAAAATACTTAGTGGAACTAGATAAATAAATCCAATCAAATTTTCACTGCCCAGAAAAGATGCAATTCCCTCCTTGAATATACTAACAAAACAAAGCATAAAAAAGCTAATAAAAAAGCAAAGGGTGGTAGACAAAACAACTAATGCAAATGCATCTTCATCTTTTTTAGGTTGGACTATTGCAAATTCATAACGTAAAGTAGCGAATATTTGACAAACTGCAGTTATAGAAAGGTATAATGTGAAAAGACCAAATTCTTGCGGAGCATAAAATCTGGCAAGCAAAGGATTAATTGCCAAAGACAATACTTGAGCAAGAGCAGTACCAGAAACAAGAGTGAACAAATTAAATCCAAATTCAGATTTTTTTTTCAAAGCTTTAATCATAAGAAACTAACAACTCGATTTTCTAGTAAATGACATAATTAATGAAAATAAATATACCAACTATTATTGAATTTATATAACAACATGTGAAAATTCATCCGCTAATTTTTCATAATCATGATTAGAAAGTACAAAATTTCTTGCGTTTTCTCCCATAGTTAAAATTTCTT
The DNA here is from genome assembly GCA_002711925.1 of Pseudobdellovibrionaceae bacterium. GTDB lineage: Bacteria > Bdellovibrionota_B > Oligoflexia > Oligoflexales > Bog-1112. The sequence goes on from PASJ01000025.1 coordinate 7,444, forward strand.
CTTCTGATAGTTTGTGAAGCTTTAATATAGCATTTACAAGATTTTCTATATTTTCTGATTCTACTTCAATACCAGATTTTGAAGCTAATACTGGAGTATATTTTCCACTATCTATACTGTATAAAACGGGCTTCTTAGAAAAAAAATAATCAAACAATTTATTATAAGAAATGCCGTATTTATGTAAGTTATTTTTTTTACCAACAAGACAATTAACATCAAAAGACTTAAGCATTGTTTGAATTTGCCGCTTGGGAATAGAGTCAATAAAAATCACATTTTGAAGGTCATGTTGTTGAACCTTTTGTATAAGGCTTGCTTTGTCTTTGCCTTTTCCAACGATTACAAAAGAAATATTTAAATTATCTTTTAACAAAATAGCTGCTTCTATTAAGATATCTAAAGCATTAGCAACACCTATAGTTCCAGTATAACCAATAATAAATTTGTTTTTTGGAATTTGATTTTTGATTCTCTCAGAAAGATCTTCTTGTTCTTGCATTTCTTCTACATCAATACCGTTTGGAATCCACGCAAATTTTTCTTTAGACATCCCCCTTTTTATCATATGTTCGTAAGCAAAAGGAAGATTAGATATAACTTTGTCTGAATATTTATATGCCTTATCCTCAACATATTGCATCAACTGAATAAGAGGATGCTTAGGAGAATAACCTCCAATTTCTATTAAAGTAAGGGGCCAAATATCTCTTACTTCAAAAACAAGTTTTGCCTTATAAAAGCTTGCCAAATACTTAGCTCCCAAAAAAGAAAACAAAGAGGGAGAAGAGACAACAACAGAATCAGGTCTATCCTTTATATATTTTTTAAGTGATAAAATTTTTATGGGGAATAAAAACCAATTTAAAACTCTTTTTTTACTATGCGCATGAGAATAAGAGGGCATCTTAATCCATACAAAATGAAAACCCTCTATTTTTTCCATGCAAATATTATCTTTTATTTGAGGAGGATTCTTCAAAAGATGAGAGTATGAAGATGCTATAAGATAGACCTTATAACCTTTTTTGGCTAAATATTTTGCTAAATAATAGTGTCTACCACCCATACCAGAGCTAGGTGTTGAGGCATATTGATTAATAATCCAAATTGTTTTTTTTTGATTCATAATAATGACTCGACAATTTTATAGCTAGTCTACAACAGTAATAATTTTCAATTAAAATTCTCCAATAAAAAAACTCTAGAGTCTAAAACTTTTTGAGACATTTTCCTTCTAAAATATATTTTTGTCCTGTATTTTTACAAATTGTTTCTTGTCTTCCTTCTAGGGGCAAATCAAGTTTTTCACCATACTCGCTCATCCAAGCAATTTGCTTTCCTGGAACACCAACAATTAAAGCATAGTCAGGAACATCTTTATTGACAACAGCACCTGCACCGACAAAAGCATATTCACCAATAGTTACTCCGCACACAATAGTGCAGTTTGCCCCAAGGGTTGCCCCTTTTTTTACCAAAGTATTTCGATAATCATCTTTTCTTTCTATTGCTGATCTTGGGTTATAAACATTTGTAAAGACCATAGATGGTCCACAAAAAACGTCATCTTCCAAAGTGACATTATCATATACTGAAACGTTATTTTGTATCTTCACTCTATTTCCGATAAAAACTTTGTTTCCAACAAAAACGTTTTGTCCAAGAGATACATTTTTTCCAATTTTAGCTTCTGCACAAACATGAACAAAATGCCAAACTCTGGATCCATGACCAATGGAAGACCCTTGGTCTACAATAGCTGTTTCGTGTTTGAAATAGGAAGGTGTTTCTTTGGTTTCGTATTGTTCCATTGGTTTATAGCTCACTTTTTTTCAGAGTTTTTAAATAAGGATGATAATCTCCTTTTAAAGTCGTTTCTTTTAAGTGACAAATCTCATATGCTGTTTCAACACAATTTCTAGCTTGATCTAATGAAAAACCTTGTCCTTTTTCAATAGCATCATAGCTTGCTGTATGAAGGTCTGTAAAACCTTTACTAAATTCTAACTCTTTACCATCAACGCATATACAACGGTACGTCCTTTGTCCTTGCTTTTTCATGTCAAGCGGAAGGTCATTTTCATCTATGGATAAAAACCAGCGAACTCTAGCGTTCTCGTATTCCAGGTACCCAGCAGCTTTAGTGGCTTTATTCATATGTAAAATATTTTTTTGCATATCTCCAAATATATAAGAAAGCATATCAAAAAAATGAATTCCAATATTGAAAGCTATTCCACCCGATAGTTTGGTTTGCCCTTTCCAAGAGCTTAAGTACCAACTTCCTCTTGAAGTTATATAGGTAAGGTCAACATCATATTTTTTATCAATTTGATTTTTTTCTACATGTGTTTTTAATTCAACGATAGAAGGGTGAAGTCTGAGCTGCAGAATATTCCAAACTTTTTTTCCAGTTTCCTTCTCTACATCCTTTAATAAGTCTATGTGGTTAGGGTCTAAAACTAAAGGTTTTTCACAAATAGCGTCCGCTCCAGAGCGAAGTGCAAAGCTAATATGAGCATCATGAAGATAATTTGGAGAAGTAATAGAAACGTAGTCTAATGGGCTTTTAGTTTTTCCTTTTAGAAGATCTAAGTGTCGCGAAAACCTTTCAAATTCTGTAAAAAACTTGGAATGAGGAAAGTAGGAATCAATAATTCCAATTGAGTCATTTGGATCAAGTACGGCTACAAGATCATGACCTAATTTTTTCATAGCATTCATGTGTCTTGGCGCTATATAACCTGCAGCGCCAATGAGTGCAAATTTATTCATAACGATTCCTCCACTCGTATTTTCTATGCCTTTGTCAAATTTTTCATATACTTTTCTCTGTATTTACCTCTTGTATCTATCAAGATTTTTGAATGTTTGCCAATTAATGGATAATCAAATGCGTCATGGTCTGTAAGAAGAATAACAGCATCGAATCCTTCCAAACTTTCTTTTGTAATTTCGACACTGTTCATGTCAAAGGAGTATCTTCTTAATTTTGGTACCTTCAGTACAAAAGGATCGCTATAGGCTATGTTAGCTCCTTGCTCTTTTAGTAAACTAAGAATTTCAAGAGATGGGGACTCACGAATATCATCTATATTTTTCTTGTAGGCTAAACCTAAAACCAAAACAGAGCTAACACTGAGAGCCTTGCCTGCGCCATTCAAAGCTGAAACTAGTTTGCTAACGACATATTTTGGCATTGCACTATTTATTTCTCCGGATAATTCAATAAATCTCGTATGAACTCCATATTCGCGAGCCTTCCATGTGAGGTAAAAAGGATCAATAGGAATACAGTGTCCACCTAGTCCTGGGCCTGGATAATAAGGAGTAAAACCAAAAGGCTTGCTAGAAGCTGCATCAATTACCTCGAAAATATCAATACCCATTTTATCAGCGACTATTTTCATTTCATTTACAAGGCCGATATTGACTGCTCGATGAATGTTCTCAAGAAGTTTGGTCAGCTCGGCAGCTCCCGTGGAGCTAACAGGGATCACTTCATTGATTGCATGAGAATATAAAGCTATTCCTGCTTCTAAACATGTGGAGGTATGCCCACCAACGACTTTTGGAATTGTTACGGTATTAAATTTTGAATTTCCTGGATCTTCGCGTTCGGGTGAATAAACTAGAAATATATCGCGACCAACTTTAAGTCCAGATTTTTCTATTCGTGGTAGAAGTTCTTCCTCAGTGGTTCCAGGATATGTTGTGCTTTCAAGTGAGATAATTTGACCTTTTCGTAAATATGGGAAAATAGAGTTCATAGTATTTATTATAAAGCTCAGGTCTGGCTCTCTATGAAGATTTAAAGGCGTAGGAACGCAAAGTATCAGGGCATCACAATTATTGGTTTGGCTAAAATCCGCTGTTGCCTCAAAACCTAATTTTCTAGCTTGAGCTATTTTGTTATCAGGGATATGAGCAATATCGCTTTTTCCTGAGTTTAAAAGATCGATTCTTTGAATATTGATGTCAAAACCAACTACTTTATAACAAACTTGACAATAACGCAGTAGGAGCGGGACACCGACATAACCTAATCCGATAACTCCAATAGTTGCTTCTTTATCTTTAATTTTTCTCATAATTGAGAGGCTCTCACAAAAATTTGTTTCCATGGGTATAAATTCCTCTGAACATATATTGTGACAAAAGTAGCAGTTATAAACGCCTTAAGTTGGCTTTTGTTAATACTTCATAAATAAAGGTAAAACCTTTAGAGAAAGAACATCAACAACAAAAAAATAATAATACAAGTTATAGGTTTCAATGTCGATGATAAAGCGTCCTTTAAAGTGTTTATTTTTTGAGCTGCCTCATTTAATGCCGAGTAGCTCAAGATCCTAGGGTATTTCGATATTAATATAGCTTTATCACCCGCTGAAGAATGAAAAAATAGAAGTCAATATGCTTTTTAAGCTTTTTTATGTGAAAGAGAATAGATATTTTTTTAATTAAGACTCACCTATACGATTTAGTTGAAAAACTAATAATTGATACTTTCAAGGATTTTTGGTATGAGAAAAATTCGGTAACGCTCGTTTGTAGGTTAATATTTAAAAAGATTTAAAAAGATTTTAAAAAATCAACTCAAAGGGATCTCTATGACTGTTTCCAATAATGACGAAGAGATAGATCTAGGAAAAATTATAAGAAAAATTTTTAAAGAAAAGCATATTATATTCCTCTGTGTTTTTTCTTGTTTTGTTTTAAGTCTTACCTATATTCAGTTTCGTAACGTGAAATATAAAACTACAGCAACTTTAACACCTCCATTAGAAAGAGATCTTGAATCTATTGATTATTTTTCACTCACAAAGTACTCGCGCGAGGAGCTACTTAGTAAAATCTTTTTTATTGCAAAAAACGAAACATATAGAAAAGATTTTTATACGCTTTATAAGACAGAACTTAATGGAATTTCATCTAACAGCGATAATTTGTACAAAACTTTTAATGAATCGCTTCATATTTTTCAGCAAGAAAAAATCTTCGCAAAAGAAAATTCTAACTTATTTAAGCAGGTGGTTAATCTAGAATTTGAATACCCTGACAAGATCAATGGTCCTTTTATTCTGTCAGAATACATCAATAATATTGAAAAACACGTCCGGTTATCGATTTTAGAAGAATTTATAAGACTAAAGGGCTTAAAAGAGGAGCAGCTTCAAAGAGAAAAGACTCTTCTTCTCTTTAAGCTTGAAGGAAAAAGAAAAAATGAAATTGCAAAACTAGAAGAGGCTTTTTCTTTAGCTCAAGCTTTAAATCTTCATATTTTTTCAGATACTTTTTCAAATTTAGAAGAAAATTCGAAAAACTCTTTTGTCCTGGATTTAACAAAAGAACTTAAGCCTCCTTATTTATTAGGGACAAAAGCTCTTACAGTACAACTAAATAATTTAAGAAACAGACAAGATCTAACAATTGTTGATGATGAAGGTATTAATATTGAAACAGAGCTTTTAAAGCTCTCACAGATTGATCAAGAGTATGACTCTGCTACAGGAAATTACCCCGAATATATCGGAAAACAATTTTCCCATATTAATTTTCTCGAAGTCTTGACCTCTCCTAGCGTTCCCACAGAACATTTAGACAAAAAAAAAGGAGTTATACTTTCTGTTAGTTTACTGATAGGTTTAATGTTGGGCTTGTTTTTAATTTTTATGAAGTTTGTTTTATTGCAACCAGACAAGAAAGATAATTCCAATGACCTTTCCAAGGAAGGAAAACCTATTTATACAGGGAGTTGATTGAGGGGACTTTTCTTCTCCATAAAATTTTTTTTCTTTAATACTTGGGATGATTTTCTTTTTAAAAGATCTGATTTTGAGTTTAAAATTTATTTTTTTGTAAATATCTAACCTCTGAGCTCAAGCAATCATTAGTCATCTAATTGTAAAAAAGTAAAGCTGATATTCTTAATTCTTACTAAAGACAAATGAACTATTTTTGTTTCACCTCAACAGTTTATTTTTCAACTCAGTCCAATTGTGAAAAGACCATATAATCGTACTCTAAAAAGTATTGCATAATATCTTTAAATATTTTATAGTCTCTTAAATTCAAGTTGCAGGTAAAAATTCTATGAAAAATATTTTAATAAGTATAATATTGTTATTATCAAATTCTTTTGCTTATGGGGTTACTGATGCTCTTGAATGTCCTATTTGTCTAGATACTCTGGATAATAGTGATTCTGAGCTTCCTTGTAGTCATAGAATTCATAGTTTTTGTTTGGAACAGCTTAGAAAAATTAATGTAAATCAAGTTTGTCCAGTGTGTAGGGATCCTCTTCCTCCTTCAATGGAGGAGAAACTTTTTGAGGAAGGATTTTCAATTTATTCGAAGCTTAAATCTTCTTTTGACCAAGGAGAAATATCATGGACGACTTTATCTAAAGAACAAAAAAGATTTATTGACCTATGGTCAATAGCTGCTTTTAAAGGAAACCCTTCAGCACAGTATTACCTTGGACTTTGTTACAAGGATGGTCGCGGGGTGGAAATTAACTCAATAAAAGCATTAGAATTATTTAGATTGGCATCAGCTCAAGGACATACAGAAGCACAGTTCAATTTAGGCCTTTTTTACTATGAAGGTAAACTCGTGTCTGTAGATTTTTGTGAAGCAATAAAGTGGTTTTATTTAGCTGCAGAAAAAAACCATGAAGAGGCACAGTGTATCATAGGTATATGTTATGTAAATGGTCAAGGAGTCACTCAAAATTTCTCACAAGCTCTTTCGTGGCTTTATAGTTGTCAATCACAGGGTAACTCGAAAGCAATTCTTACTATTGGTGAAGTGAAAAAAAGGATTATAAAAATAAAAAGGCAAAGACGCCTTTCCTTATGGAGGAGTTTTTTTATGAGGGAAGAAAAAATTTTTCATAGCCGTTAATTTAAATTATACTTAAATCAATTCAAGTAAGTCGACGAAATTTGTGAAATTTTTTTTTAATTCAAATCTTATATTTATTTTTTTTGGTTTAGAGTTTCTGAAACAATAAATAAATAAATCAATCAGTTGTCATGATGCTTTAGAGAAAGTTTTTCTAGACTTCATTGCAAGCATTCTTTTGTGCTCCTAGTGCAAAAATATTATAATTTGGGGGGGTAAGCCTGGTTTGTCTTATATGTTGAGCGATACTTTCAGAAAGTGTTTAAAATAATTTTATCGAGAAAGTAACAATCTATTTTAGAATTGCAGCTATTGTGGATTAAGGGTGTATCGAGCTCTATCTAGCGTAAACCTCATAAGAGACCGAAATCAAGCCTACTTTTTATAACCTAATATAAACAGGACCTTATGTTAAGGTCCTTGATTTTTGCCGCCGCTTTGTGTATAATTAATTAAATTTCAATGAAAACAAGGGGGTAGATATGAAAAATATTTTATTAAGTCTATTATTATTATCATCAAGTGCTTTTGTTTATGGGGCTGCTGAAATTCCAGAGGGTCCCACTGATCATCTATTTTTTGAAGACACACCTATAACACCCATGACAGATGAGGTAGGAACAATCAAAACTCTTCCAAATCATGAGCCACTTACACTCGATCAATTCAAAACAATTGTTGAGTATCATAATTATAACTATGATTATAGATTAAAATACGAGGCATGTAATAATTCATATGAATTAAAGGTAAAGGTTCGTGATTGGCTAGATGATGAACAAAATAGATATTTTGTTTTGAAGGATGATGAGTCTAGACACTTATCATTAATATTTGGTTGTTATGATGACAAAAACTGCCCTCTTTTGGTTTTTACAGATAGCACGGGTAAAAACGGAAAATACATGGAGTGGTACATCAATGCTTTGAAAGGATTAGACTTAAAGAATACAAAGATTGTTTGTTTTTCTTCTAGACGTCAAAATGATAGCTTTAGTTGCGGACTCTTTGTCTTGAACGACCTTCGCTTTTTTTCTAAACTATATCAAATAGAAAAAAAGTTACTCATGGAGATTCTCAAATTTGAAGAATCAGACAATCCATCTCAACTCTTAGTATCAAAGCATCCTTACGAGATGGATGCGTATACGCAATCGACTCGTCAAATTAGAAAAAAATACTTCAACCCTGATCATGCTGAGATCTTTGAACAGGTAACCGCTAATGTCCGGACACTTCAAATAGATAGTCAAAGTCAACCTAAAGAACTTAATTTAGCAATAGAACAACAATGGCGACAGATAGAGTTTATTTTACAAAACCAATTTTCAAAGCACCGTATAACTCCTTTTGCTACACCTGATGATGAAAATCTTGCCGATGGTTTTCAACCTATTGCTGATGAGGGATAAGAAATTTTAATTGAACTCTATTTTATTGAGTTTAATAAAATTTTGATACTAGTTTAGATTTTGGAAGAAAAGCAATTTATTCTTCAGCTCATAATAAAAATATGAAAGTCACTTAAAGTGGGGCTTGAAAGCAGTTTTGTATTTTTCAGATGAGAATAATAGGTTCTTTTTAAGCGTTTCTGCAAGTTTTGTTGATAAAGCTTTAGGAGGCTAAACAATATAAAGAAGCCACATATAGAGAAGTTTATTTTTTTAAAGAAATCTACGAAAGAAAAAATATCAATATATAAATTATTTTAGGACTTCATATAATATTTCAGTTTCACTAAATGCATCATCCCCATCTTCCCAGAGCCAAAGCGTTTTACAATCACTATCACTATAGTCAGAAGATTTGAGTATCCCATTTTTTTCACCTATAAATTTAATTTCTATTAAAGTGTACCTAATTGCTTCAACTCCATTTTTTTGCCTAAGAGCTGTGTCACCGTCCGGAGACAAAACACATCCTGTCGAAAAAAGTTGACCGTTTCTATTCAATTTAATATTAGGCATTGGAGATTCATCCTCTAATTCGTAAAGGTTTTTCCCTTTAAACCGTAGTGTTATTTGATTGTCATCTACCTGTGGTGCGGACAGTCTATAACTATTATTTTCTTCCTCTGGAGTAGCTTGAGCTGATTTCTTCTCATTACCAGATGATTTACAAAAACACAAAAAACTAGAAAAAAGCATTAAAATAATATAATTTTTCATCCATTCTCTCCCAAAGATAATTTTAAAATAATATTCTATAAATAAACTAACATAGTTTTATTTTTTTCGATAGCTCTCTTGAATTTAAGGCTTCTCTTTTTACTTTTAAAATATTGATAAAAATCCAAGAAAAAATTAAATAATCCTTACTTCAATTCTAAAAAAAGATTTGAGATAGAAATAATATTTATTCGTTTGAAAGTTAAGAAAATTAAGTAAGAGACAATGAGTTTTAATTCTTCGTCAATCAATGCTTTAAAATGGCATATGAAAAATCTTATCAAACGGAGCTGTCACGCTAAATATAAAGACAAGCTCTTATGTTTGTGTCATAAAAAAATTCATCAGGCTCTTGTGAAGCCAGTAACCAATTGTGATTAGACCAATCCCTGAGGCAAAACAAGTCCAGAAATTCAGATTGAGTTTCTCAGCAAAAAGAAAAGGAATAAAAAAGAGCATAGACACAGGCACGCCAAGAAAAATACTTTTGGCGAATCTGATGGAGTTATTTGGATCCTGAAATTCAGCCTGAGAAAACAGGAGAACCAATATCGTCGTTAGAGGTAGAGCCACAATAAAACCAGCTAGCTCAGGCCTTTTATTTGAGAGCCACGAGCAAAAGCTGATTGTCATAGCAGCCACCAAGGTCTTACCTACGAATATCCACATGATATAGTCTTCCTACTTTCTTGTGAAAATTGTGGCGATCAGATCACCCCTTAAACTTAAAGTAATTTTATATTCATAATAACCAAATTTGAGTTATAAGAGCAAGTGCTATCATAAAAAGAAAATTTAGAAAAAATATAAGTATAGAATTGCCAATAAACATCCATAATCTATGGTTTAGATTAGAGGAAAGTCACTTATTGTTATATTTACAAATCTCGATTTTAAGACACCAAAAAAAACATCCTAAAAAACATGCTATACGTAAGCTTAAAATAACCCAATGAATTGAAAGAAGATATCGTAGAAGCATACTTAATAAAAGCTACTAGGGACAATTTAATTAGTAATAGTCTAAAGAATTTATCTAAACGATGTTAATTTGTTAATATCTACCAACATCTACCGATAATTTATATGGAAAAAGTTAAGAGTAAAATTAAATTTGTAAGTTTAGAAATAATAATATATGAGGAGGCATTTTTTTCTAAGGGAAATATATGTGGAAAAAGAAGTTGAAAATAATAATTATAATAATTGCTAGCACTATATCTTTTTTTCAATGTAAGAACGAAAAGGAAAAAACAATCTTACAAAGAGAATCTATCATAGAAAAAGAACCTGATAGTTTAAAAGATTCTGACGAATGGGAGGTGGGTCTTTCTTTATATGATTTGAAAGAAGATGGTTCATTTGAAGTTTCAGGTACAAATAAAAGACTTTTGCTTTCTAACAAAAATAATTTTGAAATAACACCTTTTTCTCCAACACCAGATGAATCCATTATGAATTACGCTAAGATCCAGAATGTTACAGTTGCTTACCTAGACGATAGATTTCGCTTAATTTCAGTTGAAACAAAAAAAGAAATTCCAGATGGTTGTTACTATAACGTAATTAGAGATGAGGATAAATATTTTTACTTGGATAGTTATATTCCAATAGAAAGTTTTGTAGCGAGCGTCGAAAAAGGTCTTATAATAAGCCTTTCTGGAATTGTTTGTGTCGAAGATCACGGGCTCATTGTTGATCTTTTTATTAGTAGTTCTTTCCTTAAAAACAGCTTTGGTGAAGAAAATCTTCTTTCCATCCTCGATGAAAGAGGTTTTCTTATTAAAGTATTTGAAGATGATAATAAAATTGCAAACAAAAATGAGTGTGAAGAATATGAAGCAAATCACGATGGAGTTTGCTATCCAAATCAGTGTAAAAATGATAATGAGGAGTCTTTTGACTTAAATTGCGTAGAGGAGATATTTCAAAATAATACTAAAAACACAAGCTGCGATGTGCATGAATTTTTCGATGGTAATGTGTGTGTTTCTATTACGTGCACAAAAGGAAAAAAACTTTTGGGATCTAGGTGTTTCGATTTAGTTGGAAATGATAATCAGTTTGATTTGACAGCATCCATAGTGTCTTTGAAAACTATGACAACTGCATCATTTAAAGCTCCTACAACTAGACTCTCAGAAGCAGATGCTATTACTAATGCACGAAAATTAAGAGCGGAAGAGATAGCACAATCTATAAACACAAAATCGGACCTTGAGAAACTAAATTATTCTTCTTTTGAAACTAGCACAAAAAACTCGTACTACCCAGAGATTATAGGTGGGGGGACTTCGGGAATTTTTTATAATTTAAAAGACGCGGACGGTAATGTTACGATTGGGGTAAAAAGTTCGAGAAGTGATAACCCACTAACTAAGGATCAACTAGATTATATATCTCAATTACAAAAGAATGGGAATTCACCATTTGTGAAATTTTTTAGTCAAAAAAAAATAGATGATGATCAGTCCCTTCAGTTTATGGAACCTGGGGGTAAGAATTTTATGAAGCAGTTTAACGAACAGTCTTCTACTTCTAGGGATGTTCTTGAAGATAATACTAATAAGTGGATTACTCAGATGTTTACCTTATTAAAAAACCTCCATAAAAATGGGTTAATTCATACGGATTTTAAACCTGATAATATGGTTATCAGTGATTCAGGAGTAATTAAGCTCGTTGATTTTGACGGATTAACAAAAAATTACACAGCTGACGGAAAATCTAAAGGAAGTCCAACCTGGGAAGCTCCTGAAGTTTTGATAAAAGGAAAGGGTGTTACAACAGCATCAGACGTATACTCCGCTGGTGTTGTGCTATTTCAAATGACAAAGAAAGGTGATGATGCTAATCGTTTTGCTACTGAAGCTTCTGCATTTGAAGAAATTAAAGATAAGAGTGATCCTAATTATCAACTTATCGCTAAAATGCTTCATGCTGACCCAGCAAAAAGACCTACTATGGAAGAAGTTTTACAAGAATGGAATAAGATAAACCTCCGGCCTGCTAGATATGATGCAAGAAGGATAAAGTCTTTATAAAGTCAAATCTTATGGTTTGTGGAGCTTACCGAAATTTAAGAAAGGATAAGTGGGAAAAAATTAGCTAGAAATTTTATTATTCATGATCTTTAGCTGGTCTGAGCTAAAAATAACTGGATTTTATAACTTTCTCATTGATTTAATTTTTTAAAACTGACGAAAAAGTGAGGGTAATCATGAATTGAAATTATTGTGTGGCTTTTTTTTCACTATCTTTTAAACAATTTTCTAAAAGGTGTAAGTATAAGTGTTGGCTACAAATGAATCAGATAGTATTGGAAGTGTACTAATGTCTTATCTAAAAATGGAAGTGGGTAATAGTTTTTATGTACAGTGGTTTCGTGGTCATTTTGATGATCAAGTCTCAAAGAAGAACTGTTCTCGAGTTAAAATAACGTAACGTTAAATTTTAACTGAAGATTAGAAAGATTACCAGCCAAGAAAAAAAATATTTGGAAAATTTTTGTCTTTAACCTATTTTTATATCAATGTAAATTTTTGCATTAATTCTCCCAATTGTTAAAGAAAGGAATCCTATGACAAAAAAGACGGCAAAGATTTATCGTATGAAAACAAAAAATCATATTTGTTCATTTGGGCTGCGAGCAAAAGCACTTCTAAAAAAAAAGGGGTACTTGATAAACGATAACCTTCTAAAAACAACAGAAGAAGTTGATTATTTCAAAAGGAAGCATGATGTAAAAACAACTCCTCAAATTTTTATTGATGATAAACGAATTGGCGGTCTGTCTGACTTAGAAGTCTTTTTCGGAAAAAAAACTACTGAACAAAACGAACCAAGCTACGGGCCAATTGCAAAAATATTTGGTGCTACTTTATTAATTGCACTTACCATGCAAACTGAAACGTTTTTTAATTTAAATATCGTTCAATTGGTAAAACAATTTTTTGCATTTAGTATGTGCGTCTTAGCTATTCTTAAAATAAGAGACTCGGCTTCTTTTGTGAACCAGTTTATTACATACGATTTATTAGCTATGCGCTTTCTTGCTTATGGAAGTTTATATCCATTTTTAGAACTTTTAGTCGGGCTCGGTATGCTTTCTAATTTATACCCTTTTGCAATAGGGATCTTGTCTTTTTCCATTGGCTTGATAGGCTCTACTTCTGTTGTTAAAGCAGTGTATTTTGAAAAAAGAGATCTCAGATGTGCCTGTGTGGGTGGAAACAGCAATGTTCCTTTGGGTTTTGTTTCCTTGGTTGAAAATTTTATGATGATAGCAATGGGCTTAGGAGCAATATTTAGTTTTTGAACGGAGTCCATCTACAAAAAAAGCATCTTGAAGGCAGCAAATTTTGTTGTAAATCACACTGTATAGGTCCAAATATTAGAGATAATTTCACAATAAAAGACTTACAGTTGTAGTTCAAGGTTCTCCTCACCATAAAAGAAGATGTCAAGTCATCTTGTTTTGGCTTCGATCTTTGCAAAGAGATTATTAAAGCACAGTCTGAGTAACCTATCAGGCAAAAAAATTACAAGGGACAATACAGATACGGTTAAAATTAAATTTTTCCACCCTCAAAAAAGTAAACGTTTTGTATCCACTACAATAATTTTTCCCTATTTATTCTCAGTGTAAAAACACCGTATAATGAGGTTTTTAAAAGTGTATTGCAAAATATCGCTACAAGGTCTATAATCTCTTAAATTCATGTAAGCTGAGGAAATTTATGAAAAATATTTTATTAAGTTTAATATTATTGTTATTAAGTTCTTTTACTTTTGGGGCAGATGAAGCGCCTCCTCCTAAGAAAGATAAAACTGAAAAAGACATTGCTTCTGCCGATGTGTGTGCTATTTGCCATGAAAAAATAACTTTTAAACGACCCCTTTCTTGTCAGCACTCATTTTGTGAAAAGTGTATCTTAAGGTGGTTTGAGAAAAATCCTAGCTGTCCAACGTGTAGATGTGATCAAACTTATTTTTCTAATTTACCGTTGCTTAGTTCTAATGATTCTGGTGTACAACAATCTGCTGCTAGAAATCTTGCTTTTTTATCCAGAAATAACCAAGAAAACCAAAATGCGATTAGACAAGCTGGCGCAATCCCTAGACTTGTTACTTTACTCGAATCAGATGATTTTCTAACAAAAGATTATGTAGCAGGAGTTCTTTTAGATCTGGCTTATAATAACCTAGAAAATCAAAGTGTGATTATTGCCAATATTAATTTGAATGAGGGTTTGAAAGATAGAGTCCATAACGAGTGTCCACATCTTTATAGCACTTTATTCTAGTACTAATCAAATTTTTCCGGTTAGATTTATAAGGTACAGTTGTTGCAACTAAGAATAGATAAGAGCTTTTACAACATAAATTTCTTTTTTTTTCTCCAAAAGCAAAATGACATGATATGAACACTAAATATAATACAACTATAAATCTAAAAATATTAATATTACCGTTTCTATGATCTTTTTTTGAGGTTACGATAGAAATTCAATCCTTGTTTGTTTGTTAGACCGTGTTTCTCGGCAATTTTTATTTTTTCATTTAATGAGGAGGGTATACCATTAACGGTAACCCATTTTTTAAGCTTCTGAAACTTTGTTCCTGGCATATTTTTATATGTGTATTCATTAAGTTGAGAATTACTGTACTCTTGTTCTAATTGAGAAAACCAATCTTGGAATTTTTCAGAATCGGAATCTTTAGTACAACGAGATCTAAAATTCACAAACCAGTTGTTTAAAGTAGTTATAGTAAATTTTTTGTCAATTTTTTTGGTATAGGCTAAAATTTGCTCTTTTGAATATTTTTTAGGATATAGACATCTTTCGTAGAATGAATCGGATGAAGGATTAATTTCTGCGTTTTTTCTATGAAAGATAAAAGCATAGATAGGTAAGTATTTGTCTTTAAATTCGTATACTTTATCTGATCCACTCTTTTTATTTCCTTTAGGGCCAGGTTCATTATGGCTATAGAACTGACCGTTCGATTCATGTTCAGTATTTTCCCATTCGAACGGGGATGGGTGTCTGTCTGCAAGTAGGAATAAGTCTTGAAAATCAGTTTGATTTTCTACTGTAAGTAGTTCTTCAGGATTTTCTAGTATAAGCATTTCTTCAGAAGCAAAGGCCATAGAACTTGATAATAGCAATACTAAACTTAATAAAATATTTTTCATAAATTTCCTCATGTTACTTGAATCTAGCGGATTATACATTTTCTAGCGATTATTTACAACACACTTTCAAGGAAAAAATTTTATGGTATTCCAAAACGAGGAAATCTTATGGAGTATCTAAAGCTTATAAAGAATGTTACAGAAATGTGGATATTTTTCTTGTATACTATTTTTTAAAAATGGATCAACAAGCTGAATTTATTCTTCTTTAGTCAAAGATTCCAAAGTGCAGTCACTTAAGATAAATGTAAGTCCTAGAGGATACATTACAGGTCCTTTTTTTTTGGAATCAATTTTACTATACTCTCCCCAACTGCCACTTTCCATTTCATTTAAAATAATTTTTTTGTCACAATGTTCATCCTTAGTGAGTTCTGTAAGATATTCCCTAATAGAATCCATTGAAGATGCTATTTTAACCTTAAATAACCACCTGGGTTTCAAGGGTTTTCCAATCATCAAATATTCTTCGGGAGAGGGAAGTCCTCGTGCATTTTCTCCCGTATAATATCCCATCAAAAAACTACAATAAGTGTTTTCTGGGTATGGATGTTTTGTTTCTTTTCGATGATCTTGTACAACAATAAAAATCTCATCTTTTTCACAGCCCAACGAAGCATTGATCCAAGGAGATTCTTCTTCTTCAATCTCATTCAAGCCTAGGGTCCAGAAACTTGATAAAAATTTTTCATTTTTTAATATTTTTTGGCCAGAAATGACATTGCCTAGTTTATTTTCGAACTCACTTGTAAGTACAAAGTCCATATAAGATTCTAATCTTGTTGCATTTTCTATCAAGGTTGTCATATCATTTTTTATCTGATCGTAGAGAGTCTTTTCTTTATCTAAGGTCGACTGAAAAACTCCTAACATATTTATATGTTTTAAGAAATATCCTACAAAAATTATTAAAGGATCGTAAATTCGAGCACTAAAAAAAGTCACATGTTGAACTGGCCATGCAGTTTTTTTAGAGTCTGTTAGAGTGTCGGGGGAGAAAGAGTCTCCACGACGAAAGAATCCTTGAAATTCAACACTAAAAGTTATTGATGAACCTGTGCCATATTTTTTAGCAAGTAATTTCCTTCCTAAAAAATCTTGAGGTGTAAAAGATCTTACACGTCGATCTGGACGTAATTTAAACTTTTTTAGCTTACTCGCATTTTGGCTTTCTGAAGAAAAATCTACGGAAAAACTAACATCCTCATTAGGTAAGAGTAAGTACCTACTAACGACTCCTTCTGAAATAGAATAAAAACTTTTAGCTATTAAACGAATTTTATAAAACTCAGGGGGAAGTAAGTAACTAGACTTATAATCATATGCTTTAGTATCATCTAGGTTTATAAAAAAACGAAGACATTCTTCAAATAACTTACCATTATCAAAGTCTATTAACGATGCAGTAATAAGCCCAGGTGTTTTCCACTGAGGGTTATGACAAGACTTGCTCAGGATTTTCAAAGAAGCTTTAGTTTTAGAAGAACTTTCGTATTCTTCATCAATTTTGTTCCCAGAACCGTTAAATGCTTCTTCTTTTTCCACAAAAGGCCTTTTTTTTTGCTGTTCAACAGCCCCAAGAGCAAAAATATTTGATAGTAGTAAGACTAAACCTAATAAAATATTTCTCATAAATTTCCTTTGGTTACTCGAATTTAAAGAACTATACACCTTGTGGCGAATTTTTGCAATTCACTTTTAAAAGCCTTTTGCTATATTGTTTATACTATGATGAGAATGGAAAGAAAAAATAAGATACATTTAAAATCGATCAGTTTGACTCATAAAAAAAAACCATAAAAAACAATATTTTATGCCTTTTTCAAATAAACTATAGTAAGCCTAGCTTAAGACAGATGTTGGGAAAACATTATTCATTAAATAGAGTGTTATAAAGATCCGGATACTTGTATTGTATTTTATCTTTCAGATCTTCATTCAAATTAATGATTGTTACCATCTCATTTTGATTTTCCCGGCTGTTTAGAGCTATTTTTCTAAGACTCATAGCTGATCGCTCTCTAACTTCAAAGTCTTTTGATTCAAGGATGTGAAGAAGAATTTTGATTGCACCGACTTTTCTAAGCATCTGTTCATTTGTAACTTTATATCTTTCCAAAATTTCCATAGCAAGAACTACGTTTATTTTTATTCGATGATTTTTAGATGCAAGTAAAGATAAAAGCTGATAATTTAAATCGCATTTATAATCTGGGTTTTGATTTTTTAAACTACTTCCACATAAACGCAAAAGGGCTCCAGTAGCATTTGCAACAGTTAGTTCATGTTCTGATTCAAGTAAATTTATGATTTCAGCAATCGCACCAGATGCAATAATAAATTTTTTATTTTTTGAGTTGCAAAAGGCTAGACGAGAAATGGCAGCAGCAGAAGATGCTCTCATTGTGTTATCGTGTGATTTTAATAACCCTAGGATGATAGGAATAGCACCTGCTCTTCGTATTTCGTTTTTTACTACTTGATTATCCGACATTAAAATTAAAAGGGTTCCAACTGCTTTTTTTTGAAAATCTAGATTATTAGATTTAAGGAGTTCAACATTATAAAACACTGCTTGATCGCATCTACAAATAGGACAACTAGAATTTCTTTCAAACCACTCTAAGATACACTCTTCACAAAATGAGTGCTTACAAGAAAGGGTTAGTTTACTAGTTATTTTTTCACAGCAAATGGTACATGTCTCTCTTTGAATGAAATTTTTTAGCAAACGTTTATTTAAAATATCATATTCCCACCCTGCGAAAGATAAAGAGCTAGATAACAATACCAAACTTAATAAAATATTTTTCATAAACTGCCCAAGATTATCTAAAGTGAAGAAATTATAGCAAAATTATATCCTTTTGCAAAACTATTTTTTGTGGCAAGTTCTTTATTGCTCGAACAGACAATATGGGTAGGAAAAAATCACTTCACACCAGCAACGCGAAACTAAAAGTTAGAGATATCGAGACAGGGAGATTTTGACAAGTTTTTAAAA
>PASJ01000026.1 GCA_002711925.1 Pseudobdellovibrionaceae bacterium
TAAGTCAAACTTTATTTTGATTTTTTTTTCTTTTTTTTTCGGCGAGTACTCAAAAACCAATGATACTAAGCTTTCTAGGGTGAAAAAAAAAATAACCTCGCCACATGTTTTTTATACTTAGACAAATAAAGAGTGGAAAACGCTGTAAATTATCAAGTTAAAAGTCCACCCAAACAAGACAAAATAGATATTCAAAACCAAATGTTCAAAAACGCCGAAGTTATACGAACTAGGTTTAATTTGAAGCTTAGGAATGGCTCAAACCCACTCAACTAGATGCTATTCAAGCATTTTCCGCAAGGATATACCTTGCCTTCTTCCCTTAAATTGGTTACCTTTCTTATATCAAGAAGCAAAATTGCAATAACAAGATTTCTATCGGACTCTGAGTTGTTCTTGTTCCTTCATGAGTTAAAAGACTTATATTTTCATTGTCGTTTCAGATGAAATGCTATTAATATTTAATACTTAAACTTAGAAATATTCAAAATGGCACAATCTTCTTTCACATTAAATAAGATCTTAGACTTTATTTACCAACACCTAACAGAAGAAGATTGGGAAGAAGGCTTAAGCTTAAAACAAGCCGATAAAGTCCATATCATCAATCAATACCAAAACTTAATAATGGCACGCGTCTATGATTCTCGCCAAGAGGAGTATGAGGTGCGTATTAAGAGCCACCCATCTAGTAAGGTTATACAATGGCTAGAATGTACATGTCATGAAAACAGAAAAGGATATTTTTGTTCTCACATTGCCGCACTTGTAATTCATCTTAGCCAGGAAAATCACAAATTTATAGAAGGACTAGAAATAGGAACTTCTGCTAAGCCAATTAAAAGTAAAAAAGTTAAATCAACAGGCGCTGTTCAAAAGGTCGAAAATGCCTCTTTTAGTATTCTTGAAAAAATAAAAAACTCTATTACAAAAATAGACTTTAATAAAAAAACTGGCCACTTTGACATTGAAAGCAAGGTTGGACTTGGTGCCAAAAATCGCTTTGAGCTAGAAATAGATGTTTTTGCTCGCTATATTGGAACCTTAACCAAAGATAGTACCTTTCAAGGTAAAAAAAAATACCGCGTCATAGAACATGCGACGGCTCATCTTGGGTGGTTTGTCTACGAGAACAATAGATCGAATGAAGAAATTATTGCAGAAAAAGTTGTTGGCATAAGCTATGAAGAAAACACCACTGCAGACTACGAGAAAATAAAAGAGAGCCCCGATATTATTGAGGTAAATAGTGAACTTGACCAAACAACAGATTTAAAAGCCAAGAAAATACAGATCATCGCTATGGAAAAAAATCTTTACCGCTTAGGAAAAGATTATATCTATCTTGCAGATAAAGGTTTTATTGTCTTAGCTAAAACTGACCAAAGTAAGTCTCTAAAATGGAAAGCTGCACCTTATAAGGATACTTACAAAGATGATCGTATCCCTCATTACTTTGAAAAAATCATGCCATATGAACTTGAGCAAAATAAAAAGGTTTGGACCAACAAGTCACTTTTCGAGCAAATGAAAGTTATTAGCCCTAGTCTTCATAAAATAAACCTGAAAAAAACAAAAAATGAAGGCTGGTTTAATTTATGCCCGTCGTATAAAACTGATTCTGTTGAGCTTCCAATGGTTGACCTTATTGTTCAATCTCAAACTCATCAGAGAAGTTACCTTAAGACAGCTAAAGGATGGTTAAAAATCCCAGACTTTATAAAAGAAAATCAATGGAACTACAATGCGGAAACAAATGAAATATCTACAGATTTTCTTGGCGTTATAAGACTACAAGCTTTAACAGGCGATTTAGATAACTACGTTGGCAGTATAAAAGCTATTCAAATGAGCCGCAGTAAAGAAGAGTTCAGTAAACGCACCAACACACCAAAACTTCAAGACTCAAAGCTCAAGCTTCGTTCCTACCAAAAAGAAGGTTATGACTGGCTTTGGTGGCTTTACCAGAATGAACTTCACGGACTACTAGCTGATGATATGGGTATTGGTAAAACTCACCAAGCTATGGCGATTCTATCGGCTATTCAACAAGAAAAAATAAAAACTAGAGGAACAAGATTTCTAATTATTTGCCCCACAACCGTTCTTGATCATTGGTTTGACCAAATTGAAAAATTTGCTCCCAAACTTTCTCCATTGAAGTATCACGGCAACAAAAGGTTTCATCACCTTAAAGAGCAAGACAAAAACGCATCTTTGATAACCTCTTACGGTATCCTTTTAAGAGATATTCGTGAACTTAGCTCCTACCAGTGGGATGCTGTGATCCTTGATGAAGCTCATTATGTCAAAAATAACAAAACAAATACTTACAATGCTGCGTGCCAGCTCAAAAGCCGATTTAAGCTGTGTTTAACAGGCACACCGATGGAAAACCACCTAAGTGAGCTAAAAAATATTTTTGACTTTCTTGTTCCTGGACACCTCGGGTCGAATAAATACTTCAAAAAGAACTTCCTAACACCTATCAACCAAGAGCAAAATGTAGAAAAACAAGTTCTTTTGCAAAAGCTTATCTATCCTCTCAAACTTCGAAGAACAAAGAATGAAGTTCTCAAAGAGCTGCCGGAAAAAATAGAAGATCTGCGTTATTGTTCTTTAACTACGGAACAAGTCTCTTTGTATAAGCAAGTTTTGAAACAAAAAGCTCGCCCACTACTAGAAAAACTTGAACAGAACAGTGAACCCATACCTTATCTTCATGTTTTCACAGTTTTACAAATGCTAAAACAAATCACAAATCATCCTTCATTAGTAGTAGACGGAGAAAACTATAAAGAAAAGAAAAGCGGAAAATTTGAACTTTTAAAAGATATTCTTCGGGAAGCTTTAGACTCAGGCCAAAAAATAGTGATTTTTAGTCAGTACGTCAAAATGGTTAAAATTATTGTCGACTACTGTACGGAAATCGGAGTTGAATGTTTGTCACTTACGGGCACAACCACAGAGCGAGGTAAAATCGTTAAAAAGTTCCAAGAAGATGCAAACGTAAAAGTTTTTGTTAGCTCTCTACTGGCTGGAGGGATGGGTATTGATTTAACCAGCGCATCTATAGTTATTCACTATGATCGCTGGTGGAATGCCAGTAAAGAAAATCAAGCAACAGATCGTGTTCATAGAATCGGCCAAAAAAAATCTGTACAAGTCTTTAAGCTCATAACCAAAGGAACACTTGAAGAAAAAATTAATAAGCTTATAGATAAAAAGTCTGATACATTTTCACAGTTTCTAGAACATGACCAAAAACTTCTCAAAAAGTTTAGTCGTCAAGATATTATTGAGCTCTTACAGTAGAGCCCAAAACAGGAAAACTCTCTAAATTCAGAGGGAGTTTTGGCAGAAAACAATATTTATTTTCCAATATGCCAAACCATTAATTTCACCATCTAAAGTAGAATTTATAAAGGTAATTTAAATGAGTAAGTTTATTATTGAAGGGGGCCACCCATTAAACGGCACCATAAAACCATCTGGCAATAAAAATGAAGCCTTACCCGCACTATTTGCATGCCTCCTGACAGAAGAGCCGGTAACATTAAAGAATGTCCCCAGAATTCAAGATGTTCTAACAAGTTGTGAAATTCTTAGACAACTGGGAGCAAAGGTTGAGTGGTTAGATGAAGAAACACTTTTAATAGAAGCAAAAAATTTGGATTATAAAAAACCTGACCCGGAACTTTGCGCTCATATCAGAGCATCCATTCTACTGCTGGGGCCACTTTTAGCTCGCTTCAAAAAAGTCGAACTTCCCTTACCAGGCGGTGATATTATTGGAGCAAGGCGTATAGACTCTCACCTTGATAGTTTTATAGACCTTGGAGCTGAAATCGAGCTAACAAATATAATCAATGCAAAATTAAGAGCCTTTTGCGCAGGTGAAATATTTTTAGACGAACCAAGCGTCACAGCAACTGAAAATATCCTATTATTTTCGGCTATAAGTTCTGGAACAACCACACTTCACAACGCAGCATGTGAACCGCACGTTGCTGGGCTGTGTCGTATGCTTAATAATATGGGAGCTAAAATCACAGGTATAGGAACAAACCAACTTACAATAGAGGGTGTATCCGGTCTTAAAAAAGCCAGTCATAGAATAAGCTCAGATTTTATGGAGATAGGGAGCTTTTTATGCTTAGCCTCAATTACACAAGGTCAAATCGAAATTACTGATGTTAATATTAAAGACTTACGTTTTGTCCTAAAAACACTCAAAAAAGTTGGAATAAAACCTGAAATAAAAGAAAAATCTCTTATCGTAAGTGATCAACAAGAGCTGATAACTGAAGGAGACGCAACGGGTCGAGTTGCAACTATCTACACTGGACCTTGGCCAGCATTTCCAACAGACCTTTTGTCTGTATCAATTGTTGCAGCCACTCAATCAAAAGGAACCTTGGTCTTTCACGAGAAAATGTTTGAAAGTCGCCTTTTTTTCACTGATAAATTAATGGCAATGGGAGCAAATATTGTTTTATGTGACCCACACAGAGTGGTTGTAACAGGGCCCGCGAAACTCAAAAAAACAAATATGAGTTCTCCTGATGTAAGAGCTGGAATGGCTCTTCTTATGGCTGCCTTAGTTGCGTCAGGTACAAGTGAAATCCATAATATTTACCAGATAGACAGGGGCTACTACCAAATAGAGAAAAAACTAGAAAGCTTAGGTGCGAAGATCAAAAGAGCTAAAGCATAAACACTTCAGCTTTAGCTATTTATAAAGTTCTGGAATATTAACAACTAACTGCTTTTCTTCACACATCTCTTTCATTGAGTGGGGAATACCTCCAACACCCATGCCCGACTTTTCACAGCCTCCAAAAGGCATCCAATCAACCCTAAAAGCGCTATGATCATTTACCATGACGGTTTTTGCTTTAAGTTTATGAGCAAAGCGAAAAGCTTTATTAATATCTGTTGAAAAAACAGCAGCCTGAAAAGAAAAGGGAACATCATTAGCCTGCTCTATTGCAAGTTCTGCATCAGTATACTCGTAGACACAAACGACAGGACCAAAGATTTCTTCACAAGAAACTTTCGACTTTACCGACGGATTTAATAGAATAGTAGGTGCGTAGGATGTATCAGATAATTTCTTTCCACCACACAAAACTTTTGCACCCTCTTGAACCGACTCATCAACCCAAGCTGCAACTCTTTCTACTTCTCTTGGCAAGATTAAAGGGCCAACCTCAGTCTTGCTGTCTAAAGGGTTACCAACAATCAAAGCGTTTGTTTTTTCAAGAAACTGATCGAGAAATATTTTTGACAATCTCTTATGAACATAAATTCTTTGCACTGATACGCAGACCTGGCCAGCATGATAAAATGCTCCCTTACACAAAAGGGGAACTGAAGCTTGTATATCACAACTTTCATCAAGTATTACAGGAGCAGCTCCTCCGTGCTCTAATGCACAACGCGTTCCAGGGGAAAGCTTAGACCTTAAGGACCAACCTACTTTAGCAGAGCCAATAAAGGTAAGAAACGAAACTCTTGGATCAGTCACAAGTTTTTCTGCACTTGGAATTTCACACATAATCGGGGTGGCCCACTCTTTCGGCAAGCCTGCTTTGTACAAAAGATCGAGAAAATAGAAACATGATAAGGGTGTTGTGTCTGCTGGTTTAACCAAAACAGGAGCACCTACAGCAACAGCTGGAATAACTTGGTGAACAATAAGATTCAAAGGATGATTAAAAGCACTTATAGCAACAACAACACCGCACGGATGGTGTTGAGTAAAAGCAAATCTGTTTGCACTAGCTGGTGTTAAGCCCATTGGAACTTCTTCACCTGATAAACTTTGTAAAATATTAATAGCAATTTTGACGCTGGAAATAGCCCTGTCTACTTCTATTTTTGAATCTATAAGAGGCTTACCCCCTTCAGCTGCTGCTTTCAGCGCTAATTTTTCTTTCTGAGAGGCCATAAGAGAAACAAGATTTTCTAGAATTTCTATTCTTTTATAAGCAGCTAGGGGACTCTTTTTAATAGCGAGCTTATGTGACTTCTCTAATTGTGTAAGAACCTCTTTTTCAGTGGAATAAGGCAATTCTTCAATGAAGCCTCCATCGTATGGATTGTAAACTTTAAGGCTTTTTACTTTACTGTCAGACATAAAAAACTCCTCAAAAAGGAAAAATTATTTTATTTTCTCAATGAGATCTTTATAGATTAACGGTAAATCTTGATTTAAAATTTTGTGATTACTACTATAGTCTACGGGCAAAGCAATCAAGTGAACACCTTTCTCTGAAAAAGTTTTTTTTAAGGTCGGCGCAATCTCTTCCAAACGTTCTATTTTGTAACCTTTAGCACCATAACTTTCAGCGTATTTTTTGAAATCTGGATTTTGATAATCAAGAGCGAAACTTGGGAAATTCATTCCAGCTTGTTTCCACTTAATCATGCCATATGCATCGTCACATAAGACTAGGATTGATAAATTTAATTTCAAACGAACGGCAGTTTCCAACTCTTGTGAGTTCATCATAAACCCACCATCCCCACAAATAGCTAATACTTTTTTATCTGGGTGAACTAAACTTGCTGTCATTGCAGAAGGTAAACCCGCACCCATAGTTGCTAAAGCATTGTCAAGCAAGACTGTATTAGCGTCATATGCATTGTAGTTTCTTGAAAACCAAATTTTATAAATCCCATTGTCAAGTGCTATAATACCTTGATCCGGCACAGCCTCTCGTACAATATAAACTAACTTTTGTAGCTCAACAGGAAAAGACTCCCCACTTTTCAAATCAAGTACATGTTTATCTAGTTCTTTTTTTACTTGTTCAAATAATTGAAGATTCCATTTTGAACCGTTTAGTAAATCTGTAATTTGCCAAATAGAATTTGCAATATCGCCAACGACTTCAACTTGTGGAAAGTAAACTTCATCAATATTTGCCTCAGTAAAGTTTACATGAATAACCTTCAAGCCGTCTCCTGTCATAAAAAAAGGAGGCTTTTCTATAACGTCATGTCCGACGTTAATTATAAGGTCAGCGTTTTTTATTGCACAATGTATGTAATCATTATCAGAAAGAGAAGCTGTACCAAGAAAAAGAGGATGTCTTTCATCAATAACTCCTTTTCCCATTTGCGTGTTTATAAAATATAATTTTGTCACATCAACAAAACGCTTCAATGCACGACTTGTTCTTTTTCTGTTGGCACCGGCACCAATAAGAATAAGAGGTGACTTTGCTTTTTGAATCAAAGAGACAGCTTCTTGAATTGATTTTTCATCAGGTGCAGAACGTCTAACTCTTGTCACTTCGAAAATAGGCTCTGTTGTCTGCTCATCAGCAATGTCTTCGGGAAGTTCTAAATGAGTAGCACCAGGGCGCTCTTGCACAGCAAGCCGGAAAGCTTCGCGAACCAAGGAAGGTATATGGTTTCCGTTTACAATTTGCTTGGTAAACTTTGTTAAAGGTTGCATCATCTCTATAATATCTAGAATTTGAAATCGCCCTTGCTTACTCTTTTTTATGGGCTTTTGCCCAGTCAAAAGTAGCAACGGCATGGCTCCTAATTGAGCATATGCTGCTGCTGTTACTAAGTTCGTTGCCCCTGGTCCTAAAGTAGCCAAACAAACACCAACCTTACCTGTCAAACGGCCATAAGTAGCTGCCATAAAGCCAGCTCCTTGCTCATGCCGAGTTAAAATAAACTTAATTTTCGAAGTTCTTAAAGACTCTAAAAAGTCAAGATTCTCTTCTCCAGGGATGCCGAAGATATACTCAACCCCTTCTGCTTCAAGCGCTTTTACAAAAAGATCTGAAGCTTTTAATGAATCAACCATAACTTTCCCTCATATTTTTTTTGTTCTATTCTATAAACAAAAAGTAATATGCTTTAGCTTGAATTACCAGGGGATTGTTTTTAAATTATAGAGATTTTTCAAAAGAAAAAAGATCTGAGCAAAAAAATAAGTCTCCAATAAATAAACTTTTTAAGTTTAAATAAATATCCTAGCAACACAAATAACAATAGGTAAAGAAATGGCAGTTCTCAAAAGAAATATTTTTATCAAATCAAAAAAAGTCAGTGGTATTTTAGACCCTAAAATAAGTCCTCCAACTTCTGACATATAAATAAGTTGTGTGACAGACAACGTCGCAATAATGAATTTTGTCAGTTCACTTTCAATACCACTTGAAAGAATGACAGGTAAAAACATGTCTGCAAAGCCAATAAGAATTGTTTGAGCAGCTGCTTCAGCTTCAGGAATATCAAACAGATATAAAATTGGTAAAACTAAATATCCGAGCCAACGAAAAATTGGAGTCTTTTCAGCAACAATTAACGCAACTGTTCCAAAAGTCATAACAACAGGCAAAACACCAAACCACATGTCTAAAATGTTTTGAAAACCTTCTTTGAAAAAGTCTTTCACACCTGTTTTTTTTTGAGACCTTTGAAGAGCCTTTGATAGCCCCCAGCTAAAATGAGAGATTTCTTTTGGCTTTTCATCTTCAGTTTTCTTGACAGAGTCAAAAAAAATATCTTTTTTTTGCGACAAAGGTGGAAGCCTAGGGCATAAAATAGCAGTAGTAATTCCCACAAGAAAAAGACAAAAGTAATATGGAACAGCCAGATGCTCCAAATTAACATAAGAAAGGATAATGACTGTAAATGTGATTGAAACAAATGAAAACGTTGTTGAAATAACACAAGCTTCTCTTTGAGTATAGTATCCCGATTGGTATTGCTTATTTGTTAAAAGAACACCAATAGTACCATCACCTAAAGTTGAAGCTAAACAGTCAATAGATGAACGTCCTGGTAAGGTGAAAATAGGCCTCATAACAATGGTAAAAATGGAACCAAAAAACTCAAGTAAGCCATAGTTTAAGAGCAAAGGAAGAAGAAGTCCTGCAAAGGTAAAAACAGTCACTAAAACAGGAAGCAGATCACCCAAAAGAATAGCTCCTGTGCTACTAGACCAAATAGCTTGAGGGCCCCACTGTAACAAGGTTAGAAGAGCAAAACAAGCCCCCAGAAAACGAACTGAAAGCCAAAAAAAATTAAGTAGAAACAAATTTTTTAGAAATGATCCTCTTGAAATTATCAGTCTTGGCATGAAATAAACAAAAAGACTACAAATAGAAGAAAAACAGATTAGAACAGTACTAATTACCGATAAGTAACCAGCAAGAAGATTGTTGAGACTTTTTGCAAAGATTGCCACGGGTATGGTAAATGATGTTCCATATGGGACAGGTACGATGAAAAAAAAAACTCCTAGTAAAGAAGGTAGTATAAACCTTAAATAATCAAATATAGAGTATTTTTTCACAGCTGAATTTAGACCTCAAATAATTTTTTTCTGCCAAATGATTTTATCCAGAACAGAAACTTAACACCCATTTACAGTCAGGTGCCTTCATTTTTTCTTGCGCAAGGACTACATAGTTTGTCTTCTTAGACTTGATTTATACTGAAATGTTAAGAGAAAAGACAGAAAAAAGTAAACTAAAACACAAATTTTTTGATACAAAAGATGAAAATCAAATTTTTCAGGATAATGGTACACAGAAAAAAATACAGAAAGATTAAACAAAATACTTCCTATTATCAGTGCTAAAGAGAGTAAAAAATCCTTTTTTTTCTCAAGATCAGAAAATAAATTAAACCTTAAAGAGTGAATAAAATAAATAGGAACAAAACTCAATAAACTCAATAAAAACACTAATGGAACAAACATGAAATCAGGAAGATCCCATAAAATGAAACAAACAATAACAACGCTCCGAGCAGAAGGCCACCTTTTAAAAGTATTTTCTTGGTTTTTCAAATCCCTGCAGCAAAACTGGTATGCTGAGCTCAAAACTATAGCAACAGCACAAGAATAGGCCCAAAAATCAGGTAACTTATTACATTTCAACAGAAAAAATGCGGGCAAAATAACCCAAGTTGTAAAATCAATAATATAATCGAGGAGAGCACCATCGAAATTAGGTATCAGTTTGGCAACCTGTAGTTTTCTAGCGAAAACTCCATCCACAGCATCAATTAACACCGTTAGATAGATAAGTTGTAGGGCAAAATTAAAGTTACCAAGAGCTATTGCATCGAATGCAAGAAGAGCTATTATGCCTGATGATGCTGTAAAAAGGTGAACTCCCCAGGCCGAACATAATTTAACATAATTTAACATAAATAACCTTTGCCTTTAGTCTACGCTTTTTTTGACAAGTAAGTTAAGGAGTTTTGTAATCTATACCTAACAATCTCACTACCTAAAACTGCTAAAGTTTCAACAAGTGGTGGTGAATCTTTTGTTCCTGTTGTCATTAAGCGAATAGGCATATAATACTCCTTTGGCTTCCAAGCAATTTCTTGTAACTGGTTTTGAAAAATTTCTTTTAAATTTTTTTCATCCCAATTATCTAAATTGTCTAAACGCTCTAAAAGATTTTTTATAACTTTCTTAAAGTCGGTTAAAGATCTATTTTTGGGTAAAATACTTAAACCTTGGTAGTCTAGCTCACCACTGAAGAAAAAAGAAAATTTATCCACAAATTGATCAAATGAGTTCAATCGACTTTTAGTGAGTGAGTAAAGATTTCTTAAGTACCCTTCATTAAAAAG
The DNA here is from genome assembly GCA_002711925.1 of Pseudobdellovibrionaceae bacterium. GTDB lineage: Bacteria > Bdellovibrionota_B > Oligoflexia > Oligoflexales > Bog-1112. Next base: position 10,624 of record PASJ01000026.1, read on the forward strand.
ATTTTTTTGAATATGCTTGATAAAACTGTCTTCAGACAAGTCTTGAATATACTGCTGGTTTAACCAAAGTAGCTTTTGTATATCAAAAATCGGACCTCCAAGACTTACATTTTTAAAGGAAAATTTTTCCAACATTTGGTCTAAAGAAAAAATTTCTTTGTCTTCACCATAACTCCACCCCATTAAAGCTAAAAAATTTAACATAGCCTCAGGAAGCACCCCTTTTCTTCGATAAAAATCAAGTGAGGTTGGATTCTTCCGCTTTGAAATTTTCGAGCGATCTTGGTTTCTCAGTAGGGGTAAGTGGATAAATTCAGGTTCAGGCCATGAAAAAGCTTGGTATAAAACAACATGTTTCGGAGTTGATGATATCCACTCCTCGGCCCGTATAACGTGAGTAATTTGCATCAGATGGTCGTCTACAACATTTGCTAAATGATAAGTTGGAAATCCGTCTGACTTTATGAGAATTTGATCATCTAACTGTGAAGCATCAATTTCAATAACTCCCCGCAAATGATCTCGTATTGGAATGACTCCGTCTTCTGGCATTTTTAGACGAACAACACTTGGAGTTTTTTGAGCAAGAAGACTGTTAACCTTCTCACTAGAAAGATTACGACACTTGCCATCATAACCAAAGCGAGACCCTTCATCCTTTTGCTTTTGCCGCATTTGACTTAGTCGCTCAGGAGTGCAAAAGCAACGATATGCTTTACCCTTTGAAATTAAGTCCTCTGCATATTTTTTGTAAATATCAAGACGCTCAGATTGACGATATGGGCCGAATTTTCCTCCGACATCTGGGCCTTCATCCCACTTTAAATTCAACCAATTTAAACTTCGTATAATTCTTTCTTCACTTGAGCGCCTATACCTTGTCCTATCAGTATCTTCGATCCGAAGTACAAGTTCTCCTGCATTCTGTTTAGAAAAAACATAATTGAAAAGGGTTATATAGGCTAAGCCAACATGAGGGTCTCCTGTGGGTGAGGGAGCTATCCGTACTCGTACTTTTTTTTGCTGATCCATGAAAAAAAATCCTTTTATTCAAAACCTCTTAAAGAGGAGATTATACCTGTCATAGCGAGCTTAAAATCAAATGAAAAGTAGAAAAATGACTAACTAACTTTTTAAAGTTAGTTTTTTACCCTCATGATAAACTTGAGCTTGCAGTGAAGATAAAATTAACTCATTTGCATTTCTAGCTGTACTTGCCAGTTTATTTTTTTGATGAAATTGGCTTCCTTGCATTTTTTTTAGCTCTTCTAAAGCATTAAAAAACGTACTGTCCTCCAAATTATCTTCTTCAATCACTTCGGCTAAGCCTTGCTTTTTAAAACTTTGCGCATTCAAAACTTGGTCTCCTCTTGAGCCAACAGAAAGAGGAATCAAAATCATAGGTTTTTTTAAGGCTAAAATCTCATAAATAGAATTCGCACCAGCACGACTGATAACATAATCACTTATAGCTAAAAGGTGTTTCAACTCCTCACCGGCAAAGTCTTTTTGCCAATAGCCACAAAGCTTAAGCTTTTGATCAATTTTACCTTTACCACACAAGTGAAGAACCCTGTAGTTAAGTAATATTTTCCCAAGGTTTTCACGCACAAAACTGTTAATTCTTTGGGCCCCTTGACTTCCTCCCATAAATAAAAGTATGGGCCGCTGATCATCTTTTTTAAAATCACATAGTTTCAAACCAAAGTCTTTTTCTCCTTTGAAAAGCTCTTGTCTTATGGGCAAACCTGTGAAAATAGCTTTATTTCTTGGAAGATAACTAGCAGTTTCAGGAAATGAATAAAATATACTTTTTGAGAATCTTGCCAGAATTTTATTTGCTAAGCCTGGGGTCAAATCCGACTCGTGAGTAAGAACGGGAATACGGAAAAGCCAAGCAGCAACAGAAATAGGGACACTGACAAAACCACCTTTACTAAAAACTATGTCCGGTCTAATTTTAAAAACAATAAAAGCAGACTGGGTAAGACCCAAAAGAAGACGAAAAATATCAAGAAAATTTTGCCACGAAAAGTAACGCCTTAACTTTCCAGCAGAGATGACATAAAAAGGGATACCTTTTGACTCAACCAATGCTTTTTCCATTCCCTTCGTACCCACGTAAGAAACCCGCCACCCGAGTTCTTTCATCTTTGGATAAAGAGCAAGGTGCGGCATAACATGACCAGCCGTCCCTCCCCCTGTCAGTAAAATGTGAAGACCTGCTGAATTTTCACTTTTCTTATTGAATTGATTATCAAGCATAGTGACATGCCACCATATGTGAACTTTCCTTAGTTGCGTATTCTTGAAGCTTCGGCGCTTCTTTTTTACAGCGATCTTGAGCTATAGGACATCTCGGATGGAAAGGGCAACCCGGCGGAGGATTCGTTGCGCTGGGGACATCTCCAATAATAACCTGCTTCTGTCTAGCTCGACTCTGGTCATTGTAGACTGGTTGGGGAATGGCATCAATTAATATCTTTGTGTAGGGGTGCTTTGGATTTTTGTACAACTCTAATTTAGAGGTAAATTCCACAAATTTGCCAAGATACATAACTGCAATCATATCACTAATATGTTGAATTACAGCTAAATCATGGGCTATAAAAACATAAGATAAGTTATACTTTTTTCGTAAATCAACCATCAAATTCAGTATTTGTGATTGTATGGAAACATCTAAGGCACTAACTGGTTCATCCGCGATTATAAGCTTCGGGTTTAAAGCTAGTGCTCTTGCTATACCTATCCTCTGCCTTTGCCCGCCGGAGAACTCATGGCTGTACTTTTCAAGACAATTTTTATGTAAACCCACCTCATCGAGCAAACTTAAAACTTTTGCTTTTAAAGAACCCTTCTCCAACAAACCATGAACAATAAAAGGCTCAGACAATAAATCCAAAACAGACATTCTTGGATTTAAAGAGGCATAGGGATCTTGAAAAATCATTTGTATGTCTTTTCTTTTTAAACGCATTTTAGCATTAGACAACTCCAAAAGGTTAGATCCTTCAAATATAACCTCACCAGCTGTTGGCTCTATTAGCCGTAGAATTGAGCGCCCAAGAGTAGACTTACCGCAACCACTTTCACCAACAAGGCCCAAAGTTTGACCCTGTGATAAACGAAAAGAAACACCATCAACAGCAGGAAGAACGGCAACTTGTCTTTTAAAAAAACCAGAATACACTGGAAAATGTTTTTTAAGTCCATTAACTTCTAAAATTGTTTTTGATGGCATTGTTTAAACCTTCTCGGATGTCAATTATCTTTAGCTTAATCTTGGTATAAATAGCAACTTACAGTATGCTTCTTAGAAACAGAGTAAGATCTAGGGTGCTCAACAGTACATTTTTCAAATGATTTTTCGCAACGAGAAGCAAAGCGACACCCTGACTTAACCTCGCCAAGAGATGGAACAGAGCCTTTTATCACATGAAGACGATCAACTATTTGGTCCAAGCGTGGAATGGATTTCATCAAAGCTTTTGTATAAGGGTGACATGGATTTTGAAATATTTCTTTTATGGGTCCTGTCTCAACAACTTTACCTGCATACATAACAACAACATGATCACAAAGTTCTGCAACAACCCCAAGATCATGAGTAATTAAGAGAACCGACATGTTATTTTGGGTTTGCATCTCTTTTATCAAAGATAAAATTTGTGCTTGAATTGTAACATCGAGTGCTGTCGTTGGCTCATCTGCAATTAAAAGCTTTGGTTGGCAAGCTAAAGCCATAGCTATCATCACCCGTTGTCTCATCCCCCCAGAGAGTTGATGGGGATAATCATGAACTCTTTTTTCTGCTGCTGGAATTTTTACTTTCTTCAACATTTCTATACTTCGATCTAATCTTTCATGCTTACTGATGTTTTGATGTATTTTATACATTTCCCCGACTTGATCACCAATTGTATAGACAGGGTTTAAACTAGTCATAGGCTCTTGAAAGATCATACTGATCTCATTTCCACGAATACAGCGAATTTCTTTATCCCTAAGAGATAAGACATCTTGATCCTGAAAAAAAATTTTACCACCATCAATTTTGCCTGGCTTTTCAATAAGATTCATAATTGATAGGGATGTTAAGGTTTTTCCACAACCAGACTCTCCAACAACACCAACAATTTCTCCAGGAAGAATATCAAAACTAACCTTATCAACGGCATTAAGCTTTGATTTACCTAATTCAAAACTAATACTTAAATCTTTAACGCTCAGTAAAAATTTATTACTAACCAAGATGAGTCCACCCTTAATATTTTTTTATATTTTCATCAATGATATACCTAAAGAAGATATATAACAATTAAAACTTACGTTATTCATCATGCCTAAGCCGAAGAAAAAAATTATCATTAAAATTAATAAAAACCTTCTTAGGTTTCAAATTTTCGTAGCAAGCCATTATATGAGCACGGTAGAAAAACCAATAAATATTCCAAGAAAAATTGACACAAACTTTTTTTATTTCTTTTTTCTTGTCTTTAGAAAGAACAACTTGGATCTTTCGCCCTTTATCACTAATATAAACTTTACTTTTCTTTATGTTTTCTTTCTTGTAAGTAACTTGACTTTTCCAACTATACGGTAATTGACCTTCTAAGAGATTTATAAACTCAAAGGACTTTAGTGTTGTTACAATGTTATTAAATACAAGAAAACCCTCGTGATTTGTTGCGATAGATAGTCCTTTTTTACTCAAGTTAGAAGATTGCTCAAAGACTCCATGTTGAGATTTTATACGTAGGATATCATTTCCCAAAGAAGAAAAAACAGCAAGCTCATAGTTTTCAGGATCAGAATAAGCCCACTCCAACTGACTTTTTAGGAGTGTTGTTTTACCTTGACTCAAGGAAAAATCACCTCCATTAGAAAAGTCTTCATTTTTTAAAAATAGTTTATTTTCTTCTACACTTAGCTTGATAACACTTGATTTTTGCAATGTTTGACAGGAAATGTTGACAATCAAAAGTATGCTTAATAAAGACAAACTGTTCATGATTAAATTTCCTCTTTGTTAGTACTATATAACTTATGTATAATGGTTTTCTGATAGAAAGAATTTTGCTGAGAAAAGGTTTGAATCTTATTGAAATAGATTTCAGCTTGTTTTTTATCCCCTTTTTTTTAAGTAGCAGTCAGCAATATGCTTTAAGATGATGGCTTTTGACTCATAATAAAAATCCTCTTGAGATAACAAACTATTTGCTCGCAGTAAATACTGCAGAGACTTATCATACATTGCTTTTTTATAGTAGATCCAACCTATTGAATCGAGATAAAAGGGGTCCTCTGGTCTTAACATTAAGTTAAAAGAAGCAAGTTCTTCCGCATAATCTAAATTTTCACCTCGCTCAGTGTATAAATAGACTAATAAATTGACACTTTCTAGAGCAAATGGATCTCTAATTATTAAACTCTCTAAATTTATTTTTGCCTCTTCAAACCGCTTTAACTCAATTAAGTAAAAGCTCTTTAAAAAACTAAGTCTTTCACTTGCACCAAATTTTAATAAAGACTTATTCACTAAGTCTAAAGCAGAATTATAGTCGTTTAAATTACCATACATTGATATAATCTTATGATATAAATCTTCTGCTATATATTCTTTTTGGCTCAGATCGTTTAAATGACTTTGAAGTTCTTTTCTTTTACCTTCTTCGAATAAATTTTGAAGAAGACGACTTCTTGAACTATAAAACAACTTTGACCGATCAGAAACTTTTTTATAAAAGATATTTGCAAGATGTTTTTGTTTAGACTTTTCGTAAGTTAAACCAAAGAAAAAATTAAGTTCTTCTGAAGATGGCCACTGGGTTTTCATACGATTAAGATCTTGTACAGCCTCTTTAATCTGCTGATTAACAATTAAAGCAATATTTTTCAACAGATGGAGGTCAAAGTATAGCCGATCTTTATTTGATGTTTTTTTTAATAGAGCTAAAATTTTTTCAGGTCCACCAAATAAGTTAAATTGATTTTTATAAAAAAATAAAAATCTAGAATCTAGAAAAGAGTTTTGATTTACCCTTTTTACTAATTCATTTGCTTCTCTAATTTTTCCGTGGACTATAAGGAGTATTGCGTATGATAACTTTGACTCTAAATCAAAAGTATTCAAAAGATAAGCTTGACGAAAAGATTCCAAAGACTTTTCGTTTTTACCAATCGAATAATAAATATATCCTTTCATTCTCCAAGCAAAAATTGAGTTTGGATAGTGAGAAAGTAACTCATTTAAATACTTTTTTGCTCTTGAAAAGTCTCCCAAGTCATATAAAATCTTGACAAGATTTGTGTAATTACTCTTCTTATTTCCAAGTAAGGATAAAGACCTTACATAAAAATTAATTGCCTCATCATTAGCTCCGAGTAAAACCAAGGACTGAGCTAATAGATCGAAAATTTCGGGTGAATTAGGATGATATAAGGACATTTTTTTAGCTAAAGTATATGCTGATTTAGATTTACCTAGTTGAATTTTTAACTTAATGATTTTTGTGGCAAGAAGCTTATCTGGCTTTTTATCAAAAGCTTTCTGGTAAAAAAATAATGACTTATAATACTCTTTTTTTAAATAAAATTTTTCTGCAAGTAAAAAATAAAATTCTACAAGATCATCGTCCTCTTTACTGTCTTGCAACTTAAACTTAAGGGCTCTAATATCTTCCCTTATTAGTTCAGCTTGACTTTTCTCTTCAAAGTTTTTCATTTTTGTAGTTGAACAAGAGGAAAAAGAAATCAAAAATAAAATTATGAGAAAAACATTCATAAAATCCCTTTATCAACTGGTAATTTTAATAGACCTTAAAGATTAATTTAAAAAATGAATATCTTCCTTTTTACTTTTTAAAATTTAATTTTTTTAATCAAGAAAAAGAAATCATTCAATATTTTAAATCAATAAATTTTGTTCTATTTTTAGGATACCAAATTAAATTAAATTTTGACAATAACTATAAAGAAAATGAAAGAAAGCTGACCCATATTGATAATGAGTTTTTCAGATGGATAAAAAGTAATTTTGTTCAAACCTTTGAAGTCTACCATTAATTGTAGGTATGTTCTCGTAAAAGATATCTACAAGCGTCAATCCTCTTGCTGGTGCAGTTTGACCAGCACGATTTCTGTCTTGTAGCTTTAGGAGAGGAATAATATCTATTTGGCTGTTTTTTTCTAAAGCTAAATCAACTAATGTCCCTACCTGAATACGTATCATCTGCTTCAAAAAACCCTGGCCCAAAAACCATAAGTCAACGCAATTTTCTCTTTCAACGACTTTTACTTCATAGATTGTTCTTGTTTTACTTACACTTTCAGAGTCACTACTACAAAATGAAGTAAAGTCATGGGTACCCAAAAAATCTTGTATCCTATCACGTAAAAGATCTGTTTTTATTTTTCTATCGACCTGCCAAACAAAGTCCTTCAAAAAAGGATTATAACACCGCCCTTTCCACAAGGAATAACGATATAACTTAGCCTTAGCAGTATGAATCGGATGAAAGTCTGAGTTGATTTGTGAGATAGATTTTACTGAAATTGCCTTTGGTAAAAGAGCATTAAGACTAGAATGAAACTTATCCAGTTTTAAAGCCTGAGCTGTTTGAAAACATGCGATTTGATGAAAAGCATGAACTCCGCTATCTGTTCGGGACGCGCCGCGGATCCGAAGAGGCTCTTTAAGTAAAATAAAAATTTTATCTTCGATGATATCTTGAATGGTATTTCCACATGGTTGTGACTGAAAACCATTGAAGTCAGTACCGATATAAGAAATTTCTAATTTATAAGTTTTACTCTTGTCAGCCATCTATGACAATCAACCCCTTACAAAACATATGTATAAAGAAAATCAGAGGACATTAATTTTACGGGGCAAGACACTACATTGTTGTATAAGTGAAAGCAAGGCCAATATTTTGTCGAGTGAAATCTATGACTCCTACTGCACGATCTCCAAGAAGAGTTTCTTGTTTTGTGTCAACGCGCACTTCGTAGAATGTACTAAGATAAATTCCGCCTAATTTTAAAGTATCTTTCAAAGAGATAGCAGATCTTTCGTCCAGAAAATTTAACCGGAACCCTAAAGCAACTGAAAAAACGTAAGAGCTATTCCACCCTTTTGCGTATGGTTTTTCAAGAGAATCCTGAGAATCGCTAATTTCATCAGAACGAGTTGATCTTGTATCTCGGCTTTCTTCAAAATAGAGTTCTTCATAACCAACAGAAAGATCTAGAATAATATGATGATTAGGAAAAAGATCTAATCTTAACTGAGTAAAGATTTGGTAAGGAAGAACGTTAAGTGTGAGATTACTTGCATCTTTTAAAGTATCTGTACCGTCCACTTTTTGTTGTGCATGGCCAGATTCATTTAATAATGAGACTTGCCCCCCAAAACCAACTAAAAAAAACTTTTGCCCCGAAAAAAAGTGAGTGTAACGTAAACTTGGCTCCAAAGGTAAATTATCGTTATAAACGGTAGAGTAGTAAAGTGGTTTATCACTTAAAAAAGAAGGCTGAGAAAGGCCTAATGATATTGATTTTTGACTTTTATATCTTTTGTCATACTTATATAATGGTTCATTTTTTTTGGATCTTTTTGAAAAATCAGTTTTTGCATAAAGAAACGCCGAAAAGGGTAAAAATAAAAAAATACTTAACAAGCGATAAGTCTTCTTCATTCACAACTCCAAACATTCAATTTTGAAACGTTTCTTTTATTGTAACAAGTATCTAAGGTCTGTCATCTAGATATTGTAACAAGATTCTAAAAGCTGTCATCTAAAAAGTGTTTCATAAATTTAGTAAAATCAAGAACCTTATATAAAACGGCTACTTTTCTATGAAGAAGAATCACTATCATTGTCATCAAGTGTTAAAAAAATATCACTTTCGTCGCGAGCTTTTTTCCATCCTAAAATAAATTCAATAAGCCCACTGGTGGTATACAAAGAAAAAAACAGAAAACCAAAAAAAGCTGGCCGATACGCAACAAACCCAATAAGAACAACGGAAACAGCAAGAGTTTTAAATGGTTTAATTGGTCCGACCTGTAGTGACTTGTGTGAACGATAAGAAATATTACTTACCATCAAAAAAGCTGCCAATGTTAGAATTAAAAGAAGACACCACAAACGAACCTGGTCCGATGCTAGCCAAAGGTGAAGCTTTTGTAAGAAACTAAAATTAGAAAGAGCTCTTTCATCTAAATCCTCTAAATATGCCACAAAGCAAGCAACGAAAGCTGCTGCCATTGGTATAGGAAGTCCAACAAAGTCTCCTTTTGATTTACCAATAGAATTTTGAACATTAAAACGGGCTAACCTAAGAGCACCACAAGCTAAATAGATAAAGCATAGCGCCCAACCAAAACGCCCCAAATTATGTAAGGCATATTGATAAGCAAGAAAGCAAGGCGCTAACCCAAAAGAGACTAAATCACATAAAGAGTCGTATTGAACACCAAACTCACTTGTACCCTTTGTTAATCTTGCTACCCCCCCATCAAGCATATCGAAAACAGCTGCTAATAAAATAGCAACCGCAGCAGCATGATAGTCTCCATGTGTTGCTTTTAAAATTGAAAAGAAACCGAAAAATAAATTCCCTGTTGTAAACAAGTTTGGTATCACATAGATTGCACCACCTAAATTTTTCGAAGATAAGATATTTTTTTTCGTCATACAACAAGCTCCTTTGCTATATTTTCGAATCTTTCTTCTACCGAAGACTTCTTAAGATAATACGGATGAGGTTCGACACAATCAAAACTTGTTTTCAAAGATTCACTTTGTTTTATCATAGCTCTTACACCAAAGTTAGAAATATCAAGCCGAGAATATTGTATATGTTCCAATTGCTTAGAAGACAAAAGACAAGAAGCACTTTCCCATGATTTATCAATAAATATAGTCTGTTTTGAGTCTTTCCATTTATTCGAAAGAACCTCTAAATCCTCAAGAGAACACTGTGAAAGATCGATAGAGCCAGATTTAGACATATAAGCTAGGTATCCTGATCTCATGGTATCAGAGATAAGAAGAAAAGTATCTTCTTTACCTTTTACAGAAGAACTCAAATACTCTAAAGCAAACTTCAATGAAGATTCTCCATGCACCTCAATATTTTGATCTAAACCACTTAAAAATCCGTATAGCCAGGCTAAACCTACCCTTATACCAGTAAATGAACCCGGACCAGTAGAGATAAAGATTGAAGCAATATCTTCTAATTTTGCATGAACTTTGACTAAACCTTCACGAACTAAAACAGACAGGGATTTGTTTGCTTGACTTTTTTCAACAATTGCTTGTTTATAAATGCACTTCCCACTTTTATATTCAGTAAAAAATA